>JAJRDC010000011.1 GCA_028678635.1 Methanomicrobiales archaeon | reverse complement strand
CAGGAGGCGGTGCGGGCCCGGGACCTCTACGGTGTCCGGCTGATGGCTGACCTGATCAATGCCGCAGATCCCGTTGCCCGGGCGCTGGAAGTGGCGGAGATGGGGGTGGACATCATCTGCGCCCACGCGGGCATCGACCAGCAGATGGTGGGCCGGACCTCCGTGGACCTGGTGCGGGATCTCTGCGGGAAGGTGTCTGTCCCCGTGGCGGTGGCCGGCGGACTGGATTCCATCTCCGCGGCAGAGGCGGTGGCGGCGGGGGCCGGGATCATCATCGTTGGGGGATCCATTGTCCGGTCCGGCGACGTGGCAGCCTCTGCCCGCAAGATCCGGGAGGCGATCGACCGGCCCAAGGTCCGGAGGAAGGCAGAGAAAACCCCGGATCAGAAAATCCGGGCCCTGCTCCTCCAGGTCTCCACGCCCAACATCTCGGATGCCATGCACCGGAAGGGAGCCATGGAGGGCCTCACCCCGATCTGCGGAAACCTGAAAATGGCGGGGAGGGCGGTGACGGTACAGACCCTGGCCGGCGACTGGGCGAAACCGGTGGAGGCCATTGACCGGGCCTCACCCGGCGACGTGATCGTGATCAACAATGACCGGGCCACCCACGTGGCTCCCTGGGGGGAACTGGCCACCATCTCGTGCATTCAGAAGGGGATCGCAGGGGTGGTCATCGACGGGGCTGTCCGGGACGTGGACGAGATCCGGAAGATCGGGTTTCCCGTCTTTGCCCGGGCAGCGGTCCCGAACGCGGGTGAACCGAAGGGGTACGGCGAGATCAACGCTGAGATCACCTGCTGCGGCCAGACGGTGCGGCCGGGCGACTGGATCGCGGGGGACGAGAACGGCGTTGTCGTGATCCCGCGGGAACGCGCCTACGAGGTGGCACGGCGCGCACGCGAGGTCCAGAAACAGGAGGAACGGATGCGGGAGGAGATCCACCGGGGCGGAACCCTCTCCCGTATCACCGAGCTTGAGAAGTGGGAGAAGCGGTGAGGGATCTCACCGCGACCCAGTCGAAGCGGTGAGGGATCTCACCGCGTCCTCCGCGGTTGGTTCTGACAGTGAGGTGCCGGTATACGGGATATGCTGAGTACTACTCGGACGCTCCTGGGGGGGCTCCGCCCCCCGCCGCGTGGGCGCCCCCCCCATGGTGGATCCGGATCACTGAACTTCGACTGTTACCCCGGGGCAGGACTATCCTCTCGCCGTGGGTGGGACCGGGAGGGGGAGGGAGCCCCCTCCCGCCGGCAGAAAGAAAAACGGGAGTGGTCCGGATCACCGCCATCTACACCAGGATCCCGGTGTAGGGGGATCTCAAGCGCGTTCTGAATGGGAACACCCGGGAAAAAGGGGCTTACTTTGAGGGGATCTTCGCCAGCTCGCCGCCGTGGGCCCGGATCTGCTTGATGGCTTCCCTCGTGTTGTCCACCCGGAGGATCAGCACCGCCAGGTCCTTCCCCGAGTAGGCATAGGAGTATTCGATATTGATCTTTGCGTCGCCGAGGATCCGGGCCACCTCGTAGAGTCCCCCGGGCTCGTCCCGCATCTTCACCCCGATAACCTCGGTGAAGGAGGCGACAAAGCCCAGGCCCGAGAGCTTTTTGTACGCCTTCTCCGGCTGGTCGACGAGGGCCCGAACCACTCCGAACTCCCCGGCCTCGGCGATGGAGAAGGCGAGGATGTTCACCTTCTCCTCCTCCAGCGCCTTGGCCATGGCGGCGAGGCGCCCCGGCTTGTTCTCGGAGAAGACCGAGACCTGCCGGATCACATACTCTTCCGTGTCCATCACAGCTTCCTCCTGTCAATCACCCGTTTTGCCTTCCCCTCGAACCGGGGAAGGGTGCCCGGTTCTGCCAGTTCCACGTCGGCGTTCACGTTCAGCGCCGTGCGGAGCTTCGACGCCACCATGGCCTTCAGCTTCATGAGGTCCGTGATCTTGTCGGAAAAGGCCTCCGGGGCCACCTCCACCCGGACCAGGAGCGTGTCCAGCTCCATCTTCCGGTCCACCTCGATCATGAAGTGCTTGCCCACCTGCGGGATGGACATGAGGGCATGCTCGATCTGGGAGGGGAAGACATTGATCCCCCGGATGATCATCATGTCGTCCACCCGGCCCGTGATCCGCATGACCCTCGGGTGGGTCCTCCCGCAGGCACAGACCCCCTCGTCCATGGACGTCACGTCCCCGATACGGAACCGGACCATGGGCAGCGCCTCCTTCTTGAGGATGGTCATGGTGAGCTCGCCCTTCTCCCCGGGAGCCACGGGCTCACCGGTCTGCGGGTCCACGACCTCGGTGAGGGCGAAGTCGCCCCAGACGTGGAACCCCTTCTGCTCCGTGCACTCGGTGAAGAGCGGCCCCGAGAGCTCGCTGGTCCCGTAGATGTCGTAGGCCCGGATCCCCAGCTCCTCCTGCATCCGGGTCCGCATCCGCTCGCTCCAGGGCTCGGCGCCCAGGACACCCACCCGGAGCTGGGTGTCCTTCTGGAGGGAGATCCCCATCTTCTCGGCCACCTCTCCCAGGTGCAGCATGTACGAAGGCGTGCAGCAGATGGCCGTGGCCCGCAGGTCCTGCATGAGTTCGATCTGCCGCTCCGTGTTCCCCACGCTCGTCGGGATCACGGTGGCCCCGATCCGCTCTGCCCCGTAGTGGAGCCCCAGGCCCCCGGTGAAGAGGCCGTAGCCGTACGACACCTGGACCACGTCCCGGCTGGTGAGGCCGATGGAGGTCAGGGCCCGGGCCAGGGAGACCGTCCAGTTCTCCAGGTCATTGGCCGTGTATCCCACGACGGTGGGCTTCCCCGTGGTGCCCGACGAGACATGGTACCGGACCAGCTCTTCCGGCGTGGCCGTGAAGATTCTGTCCGGGTAACTGTCCCGAAGGTCCCTTTTAAACATGAACGGGAGCTTTTTCACGTCGGAGAGCACCCGGATGTCGTCCGGGTGCACCCCCGCGTCCTCCATCCTCCGGTGGTAGAACTCCGAGAAGGAATACAGTCGGTACACCAGACTCTTCAGCAGCTTGTACTGCATCCGGTGGAGGTCCTCCACCGGCATTGTCTCGATCTTCGGTTCCCAGAACATCAGAACAGCCCTCCCCTCCGGTCCACGACCCTCTTCGCCTTGCCCTCGAACCGGGGCAGCGAGCCGGGTTCCACGAGCTTCACCGCCGTCCGGATCCCCAGCACGTCCCGCAGGGCCGCGGCCACCCGTTTCTGGATCCGGGCAAGGTCAGAGAGCTCGCCCGAGAAGGTCTCTCTCTTCATCTCCACTTCTATGGTGAGCTCGTCCAGGTAATTCACCCTGTCGACATACACCATGAAGTGATCCCCCACCTCCGGGAGTCCCAGGAGCACGTGCTCGATCTGGGAGGGGAAGACATTGATCCCCCGGATCACCAGCATGTCGTCGGCCCGGCCCAGGATCCGGCTGATCTTCTGTCCCCTCCCGCAGGCGCACCCGTCCCCCTGCAGCATGGTCACATCCCCGGTCCGGTACCGGACGAGCGGCATCGCCTCCTTCACAAGCGGAGTGATCACCATTTCGCCCCGCTCGCCGGCCCCCAGGGTCTCGCCCGTCTCCGGGTCGATGATCTCCACCAGGTAGCAGTCATGCCAGATGTGGAGCCCGTCCTTCTCCGGGCATTCGAAGGCCACCCCCGGGCCGTACATCTCCGAGAGGCCATAGGAGTCAAAGGCCGAGAGGTCCAGTCTCCTCTGGAGCTCGGTCCGCATGGCCTCGGACCAGGGCTCGGCCCCGAAGAGGCCGGTCGTAAGCGTGGGCATCGAGGCACCCATCTCCTCCGCCACCTCGGCGATGTGCATCGCGTAGGAAGGCGTGCAGTGGATCGCGTTCACACCGAAGTCGTTGATCATCTCGATCTGCCGCTTCGTGTTGCCGGTGCCCGCCGGTATGACAGTGAGGCCCATGAGCTCGCCGCCGTAGTGGAACCCGAGTCCGCCGGTGAAGAGGCCGTAGTTCACCGCGTTCTGGAAGACGTCCCCTTCCCGGAGGCCCACCATGGTCATGTTCCGGGCGATCAGATCGGCCCACTGTGCCAAGTCCCGCCTCGTGTACCCCACCACGGTGGGTTTTCCCGTGGTCCCCGAAGTGGTGTGGATCCGGACCACCTTCTCCCGGGGGACCGCCAGGAACCCGAAGGGGTAACCCTCCCGCAGGTCGTTCTTCCTGGTGAAGGGGAGCTTCTCCACGTCGTCCAGGGTCTTCACGTCAGCGGGCCGGATCCCGGCGTCACGGAACCTGCGGACATAGAACGGCACCTTCATGGCCTGGCGGAGCGTCCATTTCAGGCGTTTCCGCTGGAGGGTCTCCAGGTCCTTTCCCTGGAGTGTCTCCCTCTTCTCGTTCCAGAACATCGGGTTCCCTGGTACGCCTTTGCATGGCGGTGTATTTATGGTGCATGATTTTTCCCGGAGGAGAGGATCGGTGCTGCCCCGGGGGCCTCCCGCCTCCCCCGCTGGCCGGGTGAACGGCCGGGCCGGGGAATCTCACTTTTATACCTTACCTCACCTTGAAATCAATGAAATGAGGTTATCTTCACGATACCACAGGAATCGTGTTTATATGGTACAGAGATATCTTTAATTAACCATGGAAAAGTTAATCAGACAATTTTAAACTGTCTTTATAATTAGATAATTCTAAATAGTAATATGTGAATCTACTTGTATCTGCGCGGCCTGCTCACTGCCGCTGCAGGGGGAACGACACGAATGCATACGACGACACGCAGGTATCTGACCCTGCTCTTCTGCCTCGTCCTGGTGGTGCCTCTCGCATCCCTGATGGTCGGGGCAGTGGGAACTGCCGATGCTGCGACTGCCACGATTCACGGCACCGTCCGCCTCAATGACGGCGGGGACGGTGGCCCCGGCACGCGCCTCGCGAACATCAAGGTACTGTTCTACCGGAGGGACGGGGGCAACACGTTCGAGAAAACGACCGGCCCTGACGGGTACTTCTCCTCCGGCCGTGTGGACGATGCCGGCGTCGGCTACAACGTTGCCTTCAACAAGCCGAACCGGGAGAATCCCGTGCCCGGCGAACCCGGGCTGAATTCACAGTACACCTACGAGGAGGTGCACGACCAGTACCTCTCCGCTGCAACCAGCGGGTACCTGGTGGTGAACAAGAACCTGAACCAGGTCGGGCAGTCCCCGTCATCAAAGGTGACGCTCTCCGGCCGCGTCACATCAACGGCGGGAGGGGCGGGTATCGGTGGCATCCAGGTTTATTTCTGGCGGCATGACAGCAATGCTTTCACAAAGACCACCGATGCGAACGGTTACTTCTCCGCCGAGGTGGACCGGTACAGCGACTGGAACCACTGGTACAACATCGTTGCCAACAAGGACCGGGTGAACCCGTCCTGGAACGAGTACACGAAGAACGACGTGGTCCCGGACCAGAACCGGAATGACGTGAACCTCTACCTGACACCCTCGGGAACGCCAAACCCGAACCCCGCCCCATCGCCGGGAGCCACCTCGGACCTCTTCGGCCTCTGCATCAATGCCAACTACCCGGAGACGAATCCGCCGGACTCGGACCTGTCGGAGCTGGGTGTCCGGTGGGTGCGGTCCATCAAGTACACGAACGACATTTCCCCCCACGGGAACGTGAACTGGCTCGTGATTTTCAACCAGGAGTCCATCCCCCAGAACGGCGGCGAGTCATGGAACGATTACTCGAACCGGTTCGCCCAGGAAGTGAAGAACCAGGTGGCGGCCAGGCCCTGGATCAGGGCGGTCCAGATCTGGAACGAGCCTGATACCACCAGCCAGTACGCCGGGCCCCACCTGGCAGAGAGAGACTACGCGGTCCTGCTGCGGGCCACCTACCTGAAGGTGAAGGAACTCCAGAATCCTCCGGTCGTTGTCTTTGCCGGCCTCTGCAGCGGTGCCGGGGGAGCGGCGACCTACGTGAAGAACGTCCGGTCGAACTGGGGCGGCCAGATCTACTACGATGCCGTGGGTTTCCATCCCTACATGGCCACCTGCGGCGGCTACGGGTGGAGCAGTCGCGGAACCATCCAGGACAACATCAACACCCTGTATGCCCAGACAGGCGGGAAGCAGATCTGGCTCACGGAGTTCGGCGGCCCGGTCCAGTTCTTCGGGAACGACGAGGCGAAACAGGGTGCCTACCTGGATTGCCTCTACCGCACGATCCCCACGGTGAAGGATGGAACCACCCCCAAGGTGGGAGTCGCCTTCTGGTTTGCGTGGGATGACCGTACCCACTACGCACCGAACACGGAATGGTTCGGCATCGTAAAGCAGAACTGGCAGGGCAACCTGAACAATCCGTCCTCCTACCGCCGGGCATCATGGTACAGGTACCAGTCGCTCGCGAAGGGCTCGACTCCTGCCCCGAACCCGGTGGTGTTCAGCGACACTATGGAAGGCGGTACCGGGGCCTGGACCAGTTACCAGGTGAACGTGGAAGGATCCACCGCCCAGAAGCACACCGGCTCGGCCAGCATGCAGGCCTCGGGAAAGGGACCGGTGTACACGGTGAAGGACGGGAAGAGTGTCTCCGGAGGGACCTACGTGACGAATTACCTCTCCATCCTGCCGAACACCAGGTACGAGGTCTCTGCCTGGATCTATAACCCGGCCAGCGCGAACGTGGAGGCGAACCTCTACGTCCAGCAGTACCAGGGCACCACCTACAGCACGAAGATCAAGGGCAGCAATGCGTTTTCCTATGACCAGTACATGGCCAAGACCGTGAACAGCGGGAACGGCTGGCAGAAGCTCTCCGTGACCTTCACCACCCACGGCCAGGCCCGGTACATTGACCCCTCGCTCTGCACGCGGGAGATCGGGAAGACGATCTTCTGGGACGATGTGCAGGTGAAGAAGGTCTGACCTTCCCTCCATGTTTTCCACAGAGCGAACATCCATGACTGCAATCCGTATCACCTCATGGCTGCTGCTGGGGCTCCTCCTGGCAGCAACCCTCATCCCTGCAGGGGTGGCCGCAGCCCCCGAGGCAGGGAAGAGCAAGCTGACCATCCACACGTCCTTCACCGGGCCCCTTTCGATGCCCTTCATCAGGGATGCACAACCCCGGGTGGTGAAACTGCTGGGGGGGGCCAGCCCGGGATCACCCTGGGACCAGGCAGCGGCCATCAAGGCGGCATCGCCCGGTACCCTGATCGTGGGTCGCATCTACTTTGCCGATGAACCGGCGACCGGGGACCCGGCCGCCCGGGCACGGGAATGGTGGGACCGGTGTAAGGGAGTGATCCTGGCCTATCCCCAGGTGGATTACTGGGAAGGGTACAATGAACCCTCGGTGGATTCTGTCGCCAAGATGCAGTACCTGGCCACGTTCGATGCCGAGCGGGTCCGGATCCTGGCAGCGAACGGCAGGAAGGCGGCCATCGGGTCCTTCTCGGTGGGTACCCCCCAGATCGTGACGTCATCCGGCGCCCGCGACGGGAGTTACTGGCGGGCGTACTACCCGGCCATTGACGCGGCACAGGCCAACAGCGGCGTCCTCGCCCTCCATGAATACAGCGCCCCTTCCATGAGGGATATGTTTGAGACCGCGTCAGGAGAGGGGTGGACCACCGGCAGGTACCGGAAAGTGTACAGCTGGTTCCTGAAACCCGATGGCAGAGAGATTCCCCTGATCATCACCGAGTGCGGCATCGACGGGGGCGTCATCGGCCAGGGGCAGAAAGGCTGGAAGAGCTATACCGGCGCAGAGGGTTACCTGGATCAGCTGAAATGGTACGACTCCCTCCTCCTGCAGGACAGCTACGTCATGGGTGCCACCATCTTCTCCCTGGAGATCCCCAACTGGCAGGACTTTGACATCGCCCCCCTCATGCCCCAGCTGACGGCGTACGTGAAGACCGGGGGGACCACGCCGCCACCGGTCACCACGAACAACGCCCAGTTCATCACCCAGCAGGTACCGGACACGATGACGGCCGGCCAGCTGTATACCGTGTCAGTGACCATGAAGAACACCGGGACCTCCACCTGGACTGCCGCGAATAACTACCGGCTGGGCTCCCAGAATCCCCAGGACAACAAGATCTGGCTGCGCACCTCCCACCGGGTGAACCTCGGGGGCAGCGATGCCATCGCTCCCGGACAGCAGAAAACCTTCACCTTCACCGTGACGGCACCCTCCACCACGGGTACCTATAACTTCCAGTGGCAGATGCTGCAGGAATCGGTGGCCTGGTTCGGGGCATCGTCGTCCAACAGGCAGGTAAAGGTCGTGGCGCCCGTTGCGAACAACGCCCAGTATGTCTCCCAGGACGTGCAGCCCGTCATGGCTGCCGACCAGAGGTACACCGTCTCGGTGGTCATGAAAAACACCGGCACGGCGACATGGACACCAGGGAGCAGCTACCGGCTGGGCTCCCAGAATCCCCAGGATAACAAGATCTGGCTGCGCACCTCCAACCGGGTGTACCTGAATGACGGGGAGTCCATTGCACCGGGTCGGGAGAAGGCGTTCACGTTCTTGGTAACGGCCCCCTCCACCGCGGGCACCTACCACTTCCAGTGGCAGATGCTCCGTGAGATGGTGGCATGGTTCGGCCAGAAGTCCACTGATGTCTCCATCCAGGTGCTCCCGAAGACAGCGGTGGTCACCAACGCCGGATTCGAGCAGGGAACGACCGGATGGTCCGGCTTCCGGGCCGCTGCAACGGCGGTGAGTACACCCGTGCGTTCCGGAAGCAGGGCCCTTTCCCTCACGGCCAGCGGGCCTGCCTACACGGTGAAGAACGGAGTCACCTGTTATGGCGGGTTCAACACCGCGCCCTTTGTACAGGTGGCCGGGAACACGAAGTACACGGCATCGGTCTGGCTCAGGGGCTCCACCTCCCCGGGGGAGGCCATGATCTATGTCCAGCAGTTCTCGGGAACCTCCTACGCAGAGAAGATCAAATCCTCCTCGGACGGCTTTGCCTACGATGTCCTGGCAAAAAAGAGCGTGCGGTCCGGTGACGGCTGGGTGCAGCTCTCAGTCCCCTTCACCACGACCGCCGGTACCCGGTACGTGAGCATCTCCCTGAACGGGAACACCGCCGGCGTCCCCCTTACCTTCGACGACGTGTCACTGGTGGCGGGGTAACACCCCTATTCTTTCCCTGCGTCGTCGCGACGGGAGGGGGCACGTGGCCCCTCCCGGGCCCTCCCCCGATGGGGATGGTCCTTCCCCGTCTTTTTATCACGCTATCGGGGCAGCATTCCCCGGGGCGGACCGGAAACCTGATAGCCTCCGGGTGTCCATTCAGGCATCGGAGCGTGATCGCCCCGTGCCGGTTCCCGCATCGATTCGTCCTGGCCGGTTTCAGGTGAAGCGGATTGCCCGAACAGTATCGAACCGATGCGAGCTCTGCGGGGATGAGTGGCCTGCACATCTCCTGGAGATCCATTTCATCCGGAGCAACCGGTCAGTGCCCCCGCCGAGAAAGAATCTCCACCGGTGGATCCTGGTCCTCTGCCCACGGTGCCACGGGGACGTGCATCGCCAGGCAGGCAGCTTCCGGGACCAGATGCACCTGGTCTCCCTCCGGGATCCGGAGGTATCACGGGAGATCCGGCGTATCCTCCTGTTCCCCTCCCGTTCCTATGAGGCCCCTGAGTCCTTTGATCCGGACCGGTTCTTCCTTGATCCCTCTCCTGTGCCCTGGGGCTGGGTTGTCTGAGGCATGCCGGGAGGGATCGACGCCGGCGGCGGAAGGGTGGCAGTGTTTCCCTGCTGGCACCCCCCGCTCCTCCCTGCCCGGCAGGTGGTGCCGGACCCGCGCTTCCACGGGATACTGTTGGAACCGGAGCCTCGAGCGGGCCCGGATCCGGCCGGGCCCCCGATCGAGCCCTGATTGTGGCTTTGAACAATTCTGAACGGTTTTTTCCCGGCAGCCGAGGACGTGGACGGTCCCGGGGCCGGTGTACTCTGGGGAGCCTTATCTCCCCGTGGATACCAAGTCTTGGGT
>JAJRDC010000157.1 GCA_028678635.1 Methanomicrobiales archaeon | reverse complement strand
CAGTGATGCCCTACCGGAAGATGCTCAGGGTCACCGGTAGAACCGCCTATCCTCACGCAGGGGGGACGTCCACGCGGCGGGGGGGGACCGCAGGTCCCCCCCAGGAGCGTCTCACCAGTACATCTCTTTCAAGAACTGATTCCACCTCCCGGTTGCCGGGAACCTCAGACGGGAGGGGGCTGTGTCCCCTCCCGGTCCCTCCCCCGGGAGGATAGCCGATCCAAGCAGTGGAATGAAAGGATGGTCCGTGGAATGAGAGACCACCGACGGGGGACGCCCACGCGACGGGGGGGACCGTCAGGTCCCCCCCTGGAGCGTCCCAGTAGTGGTACGTCAATCTGATGATCCATCCGGTTTCAATATCACTGAAAACCGCTTAGGCCGCGGGGATCACCACCACTTGTGGTGGAGGTGTGGGGGCACCTACCACCACTTGTGGTGGAGATGTTCGGAGGCGGCGGAGGTGGACTCCCGGCCCTGGGCGGTGCGTTTCAGGAATCCCACCTGGATCAGGTAGGGTTCGTACACCTCCTCGATGGTCCTGACGTCCTCGCCGACGGAGATGGCGATGGTCTTCAGGCCCACCGGCCCGCCCCGGAAGTCGTCGGCGATGACCCGCAGGATCCGCCGGTCCAGGTCGTCCAGGCCCAGGGGATCGATTCCCAGCATGGTGAGGGCCCGGTCCGCCACGTCGCCGTCGATCCTTCCGTCGCCCCGGACCGTGGCATAGTCCCGGACCCGGCGCAGGAGCCGGTTCGCGATCCGCGGCGTACCCCGGCTCCTGCGGGCGATCTCGTGGCATCCCTCCGGGGTGATGGGGATCTGCATGATCCCGGCAGACCGCCTGACGACGGCGGAGAGCTCCTCCGGGTTGTAGAGGTTCAGCCGGAGGGCCAGGCCGAACCGGTCCCGGAAGGGGGAGCCGAGAAGCCCTACCCGGGTGGTGGCTCCCACCAGGGTGAAGTGCTCCAGCGTGAGGCTGATGGACCGGGCGCTGGGGCCTTCGCCGATCATCACCTCGATCCGGTAGTCCTCCATGGCCGGGTACAGGATCTCCTCGATGATACGGGGCAGGCGGTGGATCTCATCGATGAAGAGCACGTCGCCCCGCCCCAGGAGGGTGAGCATGGCGGCCATGTCGCCGGGCTTCTCCAGGATGGGACCGGAGGTGGTGTGGATCTGGGCGTTCATCTCCCGGGCGATCAGGTGGGCGAGCGTCGTTTTGCCGAGACCCGGCGGGCCGGAGAAGAGAATGTGGTCCAGGGGCTCCTCCCGCTGCTTTGTGGCGGCAATCGCGATCCGGAGGGTCTCCTTCACCCCATCCTGGCCGATGAACTCCCCGAAGGTGGCCGGCCGGATCGTGGTGTCCTCGGCCTCGTCCGAGAGCACGTCGGTGGTGATGAGCCTGTCTTCGGGTTCCTCGATCCCTTCGTCCATCCCTCACCGCTCCTTCAGTCGCTGCAGCGCCGCTTTCACGAGATCCTGCACCGCGATGGGCGGGGATCGTGCCTGGAGGACCGCGTCCACCGCCTCCCCTGAATCACGGGGGGAGAAACCGAGGACCACGAGAGCCGAGACCGCGTCCAGCCTCAGGGAAGCCGGGCCGCCCCCGGGCAGGAACCGCTCGGAGGCCTTCTTCATCTTGTCCCGCAGTTCCAGGATCAGCCGCTTCGCGTGCTTCTCCCCGACGCCGGGGATGCGCGTCAGGGCCCGGTCGTCCTCGGCGAGAACCGCGGCGGCAAAGTCCTCCAGGGTCACCTGGGAGAGGATCGAGAGCGCGATCTGGGGCCCGATGCGGGTCACGCCGATCAGGAGACGGAACATCTCCCGGTCCCTGGGCCTCAGGAATCCGTAGAGGGTCCAGCCGTCCTCCCGGACCACGAGCTGGGTATGGACCGTGACCGGCCCCTTCTTCTGGAGGAGGCCGGTGACCGCCGGCTGCGGCATGTGGACCTCGTAGCCCACGCCGCCCACGTCCAGCACGATGAATCCCTCGCCCACGTCGGCCACCTCACCGGTCAGCTGCGCGAACATCGCCGTCACCTCACCGTGTTGAGATGGCAGAGCGCGATGGCGAGGCCGTCTGCCACGTCATCCGGCCGGGGGATCTCAGCAAGGGAGAGCAGCCTTTTCATCATCTCCTGCACCTGGATCTTCTCAGCCTTCCCTGACCCTGTCACCGCCTGCTTCACCTGGTTGGGGGTGTACTCGGTGACCGGGATCCCCGCCTCCGCCGCGGCCAGCAGGATCACCCCCCGGACCTCGGCGACCGACATGGCGGAGGTGATGTTCTTCGTGAAGAAGAGCTTCTCCACGGCAACGGCGTCCGGCCGGTGGGTCTCGAGAAGGGCCAGGCACCGCCGGTGGATCTCCTGCAGGCGCTCAGGGGTGGTCATCACCTTCGGCGAGGTGCGGATGCAGTCGTAGGCAATGGCCCGGGCCCGGTGCCCGTCCCTCTCCAGTACCCCGTAGCCCACGATGGCAAGCCCCGGGTCGATACCCATCACCCTCACCGGTACACCTCCTGCGTCTCCTTTGAGGAACCGTGCGCCTCGCCGTTTCTAATATCTTTGCCCCGCGGCGGGAACCTGAAAGGGGAGGGGAAAATCCGCAAGAGACGGTCATCCGCCCCTGGGCTCGGCCACCAGGTGGTTGATCGTGTTCTCGCAGATGTCGGCCGAGTACTCGCCGATACGCTGGATGGACCCGATGACATACCCGAGGGCAACGGCCGTCTCCCCCTTCAGGGGGGAAGCGCGGTGGGCGATGCGGCTGCACCGCTCCTCGAGGGCAGCGATGGCCGTGAGGGTGGTATGGGCAGCATCGATGTCGTCGGCAAAGAAGGCATCGGTGCTCTTCCGGAGGAGTTCCAGGGCAAGGGTGGTGGCCTCCTTCAGGTCCGCGACAAGGCCCTTCTCCACCTTCACGGAGAGGAGCACCGGAACGTTCTCGGCGATTCGCACGGCATGATCCCCGATCCGTTCCACGATCCGGCTCATGGTAAAATAGCTCGCGGCCATGGGCAGGGTGAGGTTCATGTTCCGGGAGAGGGTGGGGTCGATCAGCACCAGGTTGAACTGGCGGGCCACGAGCCAGTGGAGCCGGTCCACGTCATTGTCGCGGGAGACCACGTCCTGGGCGAGGGCTGCGTTCCCGGTCTCCAGTGCCCCGATGGCATCCTCGTGCATGGACCGTACGATGACGACCATCCGGCTGAGGGTCCGGTCAAAGGGCATCTCCAGGGGGTTCAGCAGGTCCTTGATGGTGATGGACTGGTCCGTCTCCTCGGCCACCTCCTGCCCGATTGTCATCTGGGTGAAGTCCCGGACGGCCCGCCGGACAAAGGGGGGAAGCCGGCGCTCACCCCGGATCCGGATCACGGTGAACCCGTCGATGTAGGCAGCGATCAGGAGCCGGAAGAGGGCAGTTGCATCCCGGATGCCGGAGAGGTCCAGTTCCTTCACCCGCTGGACCTGCTCCCGTGAGATTCGGGGGGAGATGAGCAGGTTGCCATCGGGCTGGACAGAGATGGCGAGGGGGTCGTTCTTCTTGATCTTGTGGCCCTTTGCCCACTCCTTGGGGAGGGAGATGATGTATGAGGAGCCGCCCGTGATCTGGACCTTCCGGATCTCCGTCATGCTGTCAGACAGGAAGATCCGGGCCGGCGGGAAAATATATCTTTCTATATATCTCTAGCATCCATTGAGAATATATATACTAATATAATATACGTCGAATATCCCTTTAACTTCTGCTATCGATTTCTGATGCGGTGACAGATGAATACGTGGTATCGTTCAATTCCCCTGATCCTGGCAGGGCTCCTCCTGCTGGGGATCTTTGCGAGCGGGTGCACGGGCACCCCTGAACAGAAGCCTGTACCCACCACGGCGGCCACGCCGGTGTCGACCACGGCGGTTCCAGGCCAGACAACCATGCCGGGATCACCGGCGCCGACAACGCCGACCGCGGTGACTACAGCGGCAACGCCTTCCCAGATCGCCGGGAAGCTGAAGGTGACCGGGTCGACTACGGTCCTCCCCATCGCGCAGGCTGAAGCAGATGCCTATATGGACAAGAACCTCAGGGCCGACATCCAGGTGGCCGGTGGGGGTTCATCCGTCGGTGTCCAGGCCATTGGCGAGGGGACTGCGGACATCGGAATGTCCTCCCGGGAGATCAGCGACGCAGAGAAGGCAAAGTACCCGGGTCTCAATCCCATTGACGTTGCGACCGACGCCGTCGTGGTCATTGTACATCCCCAGAACCCGGTCTCGGCCCTCACCCTGGACCAGGTCAGGGGCCTCTATAACGGCACGTACCAGGGCTGGGACTCCGTCGGCGGCACCCTCACCTACCCGGTGACCATCGGGCGTGACAGCACCTCGGGGACGAGGGTCTATTTCAGCGAGGCCGTGATGAAGAACGAGAAGTACCGGTCCGACATGCGGGAGATGAACTCCAATGGCGCGGTAAAGCAGACCGTTGCCCAGACTCCCGGAGCGGTCGGCTATGTGGGCCTCGGCTTTATCGATTCGACCGTGAAGCCCATCGCCATCTACTCGAACGGGAAGCCGGTCACCCCCAGCATCGCGACCATCCTCTCCCACCAGTACCCCATTTCACGCCCCCTGTACATGATCACGAAGGGCCAGCCCTCCGGCCTTGCCCAGGACTACCTCGACTTCATCCTCTCCAGGGACGGGCAGAAGATCGTTGCCGACCAGGGATTTGTGCCCCTCGCCTGACCTCACCCCTTTTCGAAGGATTGATGTGAGGCATGGTGTGAACAGGTACTGTCCTTCATGAACGGCCCCTTAGAGCCCGCCCCCCTGCCCGCTCTGGAATCGCCCGGCGGGCCGGCGACATGCCCTCCACCCTCCGGTCCAGCGCAGCCGGGAGGGCTCCCCTTCCCCCGGGCGTACGGGAAAGAGCAGGCGATCCACGGGCTCCTCTTCCTCGCCTCCACCGTTGCCATCGTTTCGGTCCTCTTCATCCTTGCCTACATCTTCTCACAGGCCCTCCCCATCTTCCCCGTCGCCGGGGTCTGGGAGTTCCTCACCGGGGCAGAATGGAATCCCACCGGGGTTCCACCCCTGTATGGGACCCTTGCCCTCGTCGTGGGCACCATCCTCGTCACTCTGGGCGCCATGGTCATCGCCATCCCCCTCTCCCTCGGCTGCGCCATCTTCACGGCCGAGATCGCATCGAGTCGAGTGGAGGGCATCCTCAAGCCGGCCATCGAGCTCCTGGCCGGCATCCCCTCCGTGGTCTACGGGTTCTTCGGACTCGTCA
The DNA here is from genome assembly GCA_028678635.1 of Methanomicrobiales archaeon. Next base: position 4,122 of record JAJRDC010000157.1, on the reverse strand, counting down.
TCCTGACCGAGGCCCTCCGGGTCACCTTCGATCTCGCATCCGGCCTCACCTGGCTCGCGGGATCCATCCTCCTCGCCATCATGACCCTCCCCACCATCACCTCAGTCTCCGAGGACGCTCTCAGGGCCGTTCCCCGTGAGCTCCGGGAGGGGAGCCTCGCCCTCGGGGCCACGAAGTGGCAGACCGTGAGCAGGGTGGTGGTCCCCTCGGCCCTCTCCGGGATCACCGCCGCGGTCATCCTGGGGATCGGGAGGGCCGTCGGGGAGACCATGGCTGTACTCATGGTCTGCGGGAATGCGGCCATCATCCCGAGCCCCATCTGGAATGTCTTCTCCCCGATCCGGACACTCACCGCCACCCTCGGCATCGAGACCGGTGAGGTGGCGGCCGGGAGCGACCATTACGCCGCCCTCTTCGGAGTCGCACTCCTCCTCCTCGTCATCACCCTCCTCGTGAACATGGCCGCAGCCTGGATCATCGGGAGAATCCAGGGCGGCCAGGTCCCGGCTGCTCCCCGGCAAGAGGGAGGGGCGGCCCCACCATGGAGGAGGGCCGCGGGCGCCGTTGGGGGTATCGCCACTGCGGCCCGCAGGCCTGCCGCGGTCCTCCTGGGATGCCTCGCCATCCTCGCCGTGGATCTCGCCCTCGGGCACGGGGCCGCGCTGGCGGTTCTCGGGGCTGTCACTGCATACTACCTCCTCAAACCCAGGATCTCTCCCGGGATCACCGAGCGGTTCGCCTTCTTCCTTATGGCGGTTGCAACCGGTATTGTACTCATCGTCCTCGGGGTCATCCTCTGGGACATCATCGTGCACGGGCTCCCTGCCATCTCCTGGGAGTTCCTCACCGGGTACCCCCGGAACCTGGGGAGGGGCGGGGGCATTTACCCTGCCATCGTCGGGACGCTGTACCTGGTCGCAGGGGCCATGCTCCTCGCTCTCCCCGTCGGCATCTGCGCCGCCATCTACCTGGTGGAGTACAACCGGGAGGGGAGGCTCGTCCGGCTCGTCCGGACCGGGGTCGACCTCCTGAACGGGACCCCGTCCATCGTCTTCGGCCTCTTCGGGTTTGCCTTCCTCGTCATCGCCCTCGACCTCGGGGTATCCCTCATTGCGGGGCAGGTTACCCTCGCCCTCATGGTCCTCCCCACCATCATCCGGACAACGGAGGAGGCGTTGAAAAGCGTCCCGCAGGGGCTCCGGGAGGGAAGCCTCGCCCTCGGGGCCACGAAGTGGCAGACCGTGAGCAGGGTGGTGGTCCCCCCGGCCATGCCCGGTGTTCTCACCGGGGCGATCCTTGCCGTGGGGAGGGCAGCGGGGGAGACCGCCCCCATCATGTTCACCGCCGTGGTCTTCTCCCAGCGGTTCCTCCCCTCGTCCCTCCTCGACCCGGTCATGGCCCTCCCCTACCACCTCTACATCCTCGCAACGAACGTTCCGGGCGCGACAACGAACCAGTACGGAACCGCCCTCGTCCTCCTCACCCTCGTTGTTGGGATCTACAGCATAGCCATCATCCTCCGGAGTCATTTCCGGCGGACAGTGAGGTGGTGACATGACAGAGAAGAGCCCCCCCGTCATCAGGACCGAGAACCTGAGCCTCTGGTACGGCGAGAAACAGGCTCTCGCAGGGGTGACCATGGAGGTGGAGAAGAACCAGGTAACGGCCCTCATCGGCCCCTCGGGATGCGGCAAGTCCACCCTTATCCGGGTCTTTAACCGGATGAACGACCTCATCGATGGCTGCCGGATCGGGGGAAAGGTCCTCATCGACGGTCAGGACATCTATGGACCCCTGGTGGATATCGTGGGTATCCGGAAGAAGGTGGGGATGGTCTTCCAGAAGCCGAACCCCTTCCCGAAATCGATCTACGAAAACGTGGCCTACGGGCCGCGGATCCACGGGATCAGAGAAAAGGGGGACCTCGACCGGATCGTGAAGGAGAGCCTCCAGGCGGCGGTCCTCTGGAACGAAGTGAACGACCGCCTCCATGATCCCGCGACCGGCCTCTCGGGCGGGCAGCAGCAGCGTCTCTGCATCGCCCGGTGCCTCGCGGTGGAGCCGGAGATCATCCTCATGGACGAGCCCTGCTCGGCCCTCGACCCCATCGCGACGGCAAAGATCGAGAACCTCATCGAAATCCTCAAGAGGAAGTACACCGTCGTTATCGTCACCCACAACATGCAGCAGGCGGCCCGGGTTTCGGACTTCACCGGGTTCATGTATTTGGGAAAGCTCATTGAGTTTGGAGAGACAACAGTCATCTTTGAGAATCCCCGGGAGGAACTCACGACAAATTATATCACCGGCAGATTCGGGTAGGTGGTCACATGGTTGAGAAGTTCCACACAGAGCTGGAGATGATGAAGGAACACACCCTCGAGATGGGTTCTCTCTCCCAGACCATGCTTCAGAGGGGAACCCAGGCCCTGACGAACCAGGACCTGAAACTGGCAGACTGGGTGATGAAAAGGAAGGAGAGGCTGGCCGGATGGGACGAGTCCATCGAGGAGGAGGCCCTCCGGCTCATGGCCCTCTACCAGCCCATGGCACAGGACCTCCGGGCCATTGCCTGCACCCTGAAGATCATCACGTACCTCACCCGAATCGGGATATACGGGAAGGACATCGCGGTGGTGGCAGAGAAGAGTGTGGGGATGTCTCCCGTCCGCGACTTCTTTCACATTCCCCGGATGGCGAATATCGTCTGCAGCATGGTGGACGAAGGGCTCACTGCATATGCACACGATAGCATCTCCCCCATCGAGAACATGGGGAAGCGGGATGACGAGGTGGACGCGCTCTTCCTCTCTACCCTCAACGGGTGCATCACGGCCATGACTGATGACCCGAAGAAGATCCCCATCTGTACGAATTACGTCCTGATCGCCCGGTACCTTGAACGCAGTGGTGACCATGCCTGCAAGATCGCAGAGAAGGTCCACTTCATGGTCACCGGGGAACGCGTGGAGATCACCTGAGGGGCACAACCTCCGGGTCTCCTGGTGTCCCCGCGCTCCTCACCCCGGGTCGGCGACAGGATTATTCTCATCGGGTGAAGGCGGCGGAATAGGACGGCGCCCCCTGCTGGTCCCGCACCCTGATGGGCCAGGATGTGCCGGACCCAACCCGTTTCTGCGGGGGACGCCCGCCACCGTTGTCATCCTCACCGGTCCGAAGAAAGGCATAAATCCCGAGCCACCGCAGATTCCGGGCAGAAGAACTCCGGAGCATCCCTCCGAGGATACGACGGTGGCGCACCCCGAGACCCCTTCCGGCCGATCCGGTTTTCCCGATCCCTGCAGCGCCACGGAAGACTCCGTCCACGGAACCCGCCTTCCCCTTCCGGAACCCTGCAGCGCGGGGGGTGACGGCCGGTGGTGAGGAGAGCCCGGAGCGATCCCTTCACCACGGCTTCCATCCACCTCCGCCACCTTGGTGGCGAGACGTACGTGATCAGCGAGGACTACTCCTTCAAGACCGAGACCTACTACCGGATCGTGAGCCTGGAGGTGGAGGGGAAGACCCCGGTTCCCTCGTCCCGGGAGACGCTGGAGGCTTACGTGGTGCCCGTCTGCCTTGCCCGGGCGGAGCAGGCCGGAATCCCCGTACTTCCCTGGGAGATCTCGGACCGGCAGGTTCCGCTTCCGGCGATCCTGTACGGAGTCCACTACTTTGCCGATCCCTCCGAGTACTCGGTGGTGAGGGACCCGGAGACCGCGGCACGGGTGGTGCGGTTTATCACGAACGCCGGGAAGTACCCCTTCTGCTACCAGCCCATCGGCGGGGAGACTGAGATCTTCCCGGTGACCGCCATCTTCGGGAAAACGGCCGGGGCCCCGGACGGGGTCGGTGACCTCTGCGCCGGGATCTACCGGGTCTTCCGCCTGCCGCTCGTAAACTGCATCTTCGCGCAGACGGGAGACCGGTTCGCCCTCTCTGCCCTGACACCGGTCAGGTACTCGAGCCTGTCTGGGGAGGAGCGGGGCATCCTCACCCGCGTCCTGGAGGAGGAGTGCCATGGCTGACCTGGGGGTCTTCGTGGACCGGCAGGTGATGGGGTCCTCCGAGCAGCTGACCGCCCTGATCCGGCTCCGGGAGCAGGCCGAGGCGATGGGCCAC
>JAJRDC010000162.1 GCA_028678635.1 Methanomicrobiales archaeon | reverse complement strand
GGAGCCCTGTTCCAGCGTGAACCGCCGGATCAGCTCCAGGTATTCCTTCCGCCGCTCAATGAGCCCCGGCATGGTGCTCCCCGAGATAGAGGAGGTCGCCGATGACCGCGCTCGCCGTCTCCACGGACCCCGCGCCCTTCCCGATGAAGGTGAGCTCGCCGGCCAGGTCGGTATGGAGCGTGACGGCGTTCAGCGTCCCCTCCACGAGAAGCGGGTGGCCCTGGGGGATGATCCGGGGCGAGACGCGGAGGAGTCCCTTCTCCGGGATGGCCTCGGCGATGAGCCGGATGGTGGTCTCCCGGTCGCAGGCCAGGCTGATGGCCTCGGGCGTGATCAGGTCGATACCGGTGATCTCGACGTCGTCCAGGGTGATCCCCAGGTCCCAGATGGTGTTCGCAAGGATCACGAGCTTCAGTGCGGCGTCGATCCCTTTTACATCGTAGGTCGGGTCTGCTTCTGCGTATCCCATCTCCCGGGCCTCGGCCAGGGCCTGGTCGTAGGTGAGGCCCTCGTCCTCCATCCGGGTAAGGATGAAGTTGCAGGTGCCGTTCATGACCCCGTGGAGGGCCTGAACCCTGTTCCCGAGCAGATCGTGCTGCAGGACGTGGAGCACGGGGATCGCCCCGCAGACCGTGGCCTCGTACCGGACCTGGACCCCGTGGGAGGCGGCGAGATTCTGGAGCCTGCGGTGGGCTAGGGCAATGGGCCCCTTGTTGGAGGTGACCACGTGCTTCCCCCGGGAGAGGGCATGGACAATATGGGTCGTGGCCGGTTCCCCGTCGTCGATACGGGTGGGGGATACCTCCACCAGAGCATCGTACTCTGCCTCGTCCACCACGTCCAGGGGAGCCACCGACCGGTCCCCGCAGATGCCGGTCTTCTTCTTCCGCTCCAGGGCAGCGCCAAGGTCGATCCCGTTCGGGTCCAGGAGACCGCTCCGGGAATCGGCAAGTCCGGTGACGGTGATCCCCAGGTCCTTCTCCCGGATCACCCGGGCCACGCCCCTCCCCACCGAACCGAACCCCAGGATCGCGATCTTCATCCGCACTCCTCCAGGGGTTCCACGATCAGGATCTCCTTTGCGGCCGATACCTTCCTGAGGAGGGCCACGGCCCTATTCATGTCCGTGGCGGTGGCGGTCTTCAGGGTGATGCGGGCGCTGGACCGCTCGTTGATGGCAGGCATGACGAGAGAGAGCTCGGAAACCTCGGCGTAACCGGTCCGGTCGATCTGGTCCACGGTGTCGCTGATGTCGGTGTGCATGATGTGGCCGATCATGAGAAGTGACCGCTGGAGGAAGAGCCGTTCCTTGCCAATCCTCGTGATGGTCACCCCCCGCTTCTTGATCTGTCCCACCAGCTCGTCCAGGCGCCCCTCGGGCAGATCCAGGACGATCTGCACGTCCAGCACGCCGGAGTCGGAGTCCGGGTCCCGCTGGTGGATGACCGCGATGATGTTGCCCCCGCACTCCGAGATGGGCGTGAGCACCGAGACCAGCTGCCCCGGGGTATCCTTCATCTCCAGCTTCATGGAGACCTGCATCGAACCACCTGACCAGTATTTATGTCCCCTCCATGATAAGCCTATGATATTGGACGTGCCGGGGAACGGATCGGTACGGCCCGGCACGGCGGAACGGGGGCAGGGAAATCCTGTCGCTGCACGGGAGACGTCGATGAAGGGAAGGACACGGGTCATTGCCTGCGGCAACCCGCTGCTGGGGAACGATGCGGCCGGCCTCCGGGTCATGGTACTCCTCCGGGAGATGCGCCCCGATCTGGACGTGGTGGAGGGGGGTCTGGGGGGTCTCGGCCTCATCCCTCTGATGGAGGGGGCGGACCGGGTCATCATCGTCGATGCCACCCAGGGGATGGGGGCACCGGGCGAGGTCCGGGTCTTTTCTGACCTGCCCCCTTCAGGGCTCTTTCCCCTCTCGCTCCACGACCTGGGGGTGGTGGAGGCCATCCAGGTGGCCCGGGAACTGGGGATAGCACCCGGGATCATGATCGTGGGGATCGAAGGGGGGGCGCCTGACCGGTACGCCACCGTACTGGATCCCGCGGTGGAAAAGGGGGCAGAGGAGGCCTGCCGGCGGATCCTGGCCCTCATCGATGGGGAATGAGGGGTTCTCCACAGGTATATCCTGTTTCAACAGGATGGTGTTCCCGCTCAGCTGACAGGGAGGGGGCTCTGCCCCCTCCCGAAGCCCTCCCCCGATGAGGAGAGGATGAACTGTCAATTTCCGGATTTCCATGAACGGATGGTTGGCCACAGACCGATGGAAGAGGCTATCCTCACGGGGGTGGGACCGGGAGGGGGGCGCACCCTCCCGCCGGCAATTCCTGGAAACCGGAGAATAAAGACGATCCGGTCTAGAGCCTTCTCAGCTTCTGCTCCACCTTCTCGAAGAAGTTCTTCCCCGCGTTCACGAAGAGGGCAGGGTCCGGGGATTTCCCCACGTCCAGTACCGCCCCGGGCTGCAGTTTCCAGGTCTTCTGGCCGTCGGCCACCAGCTGGGCGGGCTTCTCGCCCTCCAGGGTGATCCGGAGGGTGCGCTCGCTGGAGATGAACGTGGGCCGGGACGAGAGCATGTAGGGGGCGAGCGGCACCACCAGGAATCCCTCGATCCTGGGATCCACGATGGGGCCCCCGGCGCTCATGGCATAGGCGGTTGAGCCCGTGGGAGTGGAGACGAGCATCCCGTCCGCCCGGAACCGCTCCGCCGTGACCCCGTCCACGTCGACGGTGAACCGCAGCATCTTCGCGGGCCGGCTCGTCACGATGACGGCCTCGTTCAGGGCAGCCCCGATGGGTGTCCCGTCAAGGGCCAGGCTGATCCGCATCCGTCGTTCCACAGGCGGAGCCCTGTCCAGTGTGGAGAGGAATGCCACCGCCTCATCCCGTTCCAGCTCGGCGAGGAATCCCACCTCGCCCCAGTTGATGCCCAGGATGGGCACCTGCCGGGATAACGCCTGGACGGTCCGGAGGACGGACCCGTCCCCCCCGATCACGACGGCCATGTCCGCCTCAGCACGGTGGAGGGGAACGCCCTTTATTCGCAGGCGGGAACCCAGATCTCCCTCGGGAAGTACCTGGTGGCCGTTCCGTGCCAGGAGGGCAGCCAGCTCTCCGGCATACTTCACGGCCTGTTCGTCATCGATCCGGGAAACAAGGAGCACCCTCATGTCATCACCTCAGGTATTCGATCACCTTCCGGTGCAGGCTGCCGTTCGTGGCCACCAGGCATTTCCCCACCGAGACCTCATCGGGGAAGAGGACGGGCTTCCCCTCCAGGTCGCTCACCTTTCCCCCGGCCTCCTCGCAGAAGAGCATCCCTGCGGCAGCGTCCGTGACCCGGAGGGTGCCCCGCAGGTCGATGAAGCCGTCCAGCCTCCCGCAGCCGACGTAGCAGAGCTCGAGGGCCGAGGCCCCGAGGAGGCGCCACCGCCGGATCTTCTGGCCCAGGTACAGCACGGGTGCCGGGTTGAACTTCCGGCCGTACACCGACATGGCACTCTCCTCCAGGAGCTGGGTGCGGGAGACCCGGGCCTCCTTCCCGTCGAGCCGGGCCCCCTTTCCCCGTACCGCGACAAAGGTTTCCCGGTGGGCCAGGTCCACCACGAACCCCTCGGTGACCCGCCCGTCCTCGGCATAGGCCAGCGAGAGGGCAAAGAACGGGATCCCGGACAGGGCATTGTGGGTCCCGTCCACCGGGTCCAGAAAGATGGTGCCCCGCTCCCCGCCCCCCGGCATGACGCCGCACTCCTCGGAGATGACCGTCCGGGCAATCCTGCGATCGGAAAGGTGCGCGACCACCGTCTCCTCCACCCGCCGGTCGATGAGGGCCGTGGGGGTGCCGTCGGCTCCCATGCCCACGAACCGGCCACCTTCCGGCCGGACCACCAGATCGTCCACCACGTCCTGTACGAGCGGTGCCAGGTCCTCGCAGCAGGAGAGAAATGCGCTCCTCATACGTTGCGCTGTATTTATGTAATGCCATATTGATAAATTACTACCGCACTGCGAGGAACTTCATGAAGGAACAGACCGAAGTGGGCAAGCTGAAGGAAGGACGCTATGTCGTCATCGACGATGAGCCCTGTAAAATCCTGGGCATCGCCACCTCCAAGCCGGGGAAACACGGGGCCGCCAAGTCGCGGATCGATGCCGTCGG
>JAJRDC010000245.1 GCA_028678635.1 Methanomicrobiales archaeon | reverse complement strand
CGCGACCTGGGCCGGACCTCCGTCGAGTGCATGGAGTGGGGGATGCCGCTCCTTGCCATGATGTACCCCCGCGGGGCCAAGATCCGGAAGGAGAACGATACGGAGCAGGTGGCGCTCGCCGCCCGCGCCGCGGCGGAGCTGGGGGCCGACATCGTGAAGACCGTGTACACGGGCGACCCCGACAGCTTCCGGATCGTGACCCGGGGATGCCCGGTGCCCGTGGTGGTGGCGGGGGGTTCCAAGACCGATGAACGGGTGACCCTCACCCTCATCGCAGGCGCCATGGAGGGGGGGGCGGCCGGTATCTCCATCGGCCGGAACGCCTTCCAGCACCCGGCCCCCGACCGGTTCGTCAGGGCGGCCGCCGCCATCGTGCATGAGGGAAGGACCGTGGACGAATCACTGGAGATTCTTAAGGCTTGAAGGAACAAGGAGTGATCAACGTATGATTGGAAAGGACATCAGGATCGAGCGGATCATTGACAGGAACACGAAGCGAGCGGTGATCATCCCCATGGACCACGGGTTCTCCCTGGGGCAGATCAAGGGGCTCACGGACATGACCAGGGTGATCACCGACGTATCGGACGGGGGAGCCAACGCCATCGTGCTGCATAAGGGGATGGTGAAGGCCGGACACCGGAAGCACGGGAGGGACATCGGGCTCATCGTCCACCTCTCGGGGTCCACCAGCCTGAACCCGGATCCCAACGACAAGGTGCTGGTCTGCACCGTTGAGGAGGCCATCGTCCTCGGAGCGGACGCGGTCTCCATCCATGTGAACCTGGGCGCCCCCAACGAGTCAAAGATGATTGAATCGGCCGGCGAGGTAACCAAGAAATGTGCCCGGTGGGGGATCCCGCTCCTGGCCATGGTGTACCCCCGGGGCAAGGGGATCGATCCGGTCTCGCCACAGGCGGTGGGGCAGTGTGTCCGCGTGGCCGAGGAGATGGGGGCCGACATGATCAAGACGAACTACACCGGCGACGTTTCCTCCTTCCGGGAGATTACCGCCGCCTGCTCGGTGCCGGTGATGGTGGCCGGCGGTGAGAAGGGCGGGGACCTGGAAGCCCTGAAGATGATCCGGGACGCGGTCAGGGCCGGGGCAGCCGGGGTCTGCATGGGCAGGAACGCCTTCCAGCGGGAGAACACCACCCAGTTCACGAAGGCGATCTGCCGGGTGGTCCACGAGGAAGAGGACCCGGCCCGGGCACTGGAGAAGGCAGGATGAAGGAGTTCTGGGTGGAGGTCCGCCCCTGGAAGAAGGAGCTGGCCACCACCGCACTGGAGAGCGGTGCCGACGTGCTTGTCGTGGAGCACGCGGCAAAGGCTCGGGAGCTTGCCCGGGTCAGGACGGTGGCCCCGGACGGCGACCTGGTGCCCGGGAAGGATGTCTTCGAGGTGCAGATCCGGGGCCGGGCCGACGAGGACGAGGCGGTGCGCCGGGCAAAGGAGGGCTACGCAGTGGTCTCCACCACCGACTGGACCGTGATCCCGCTGGAGAACCTGGTGGCCCGGGCGGACCGGGTCATCGCCCGGGTGCGGAACGCCGGTGAGGCGGAGCTTGCCCTCCGGGTGCTGGAGCGGGGGGTCCACGGGGTCCTCCTCGCTACTGCCGATGCAGGCGAGATCCGGAAGGTGGGGGCCCTTGTGAAGGGTTCGGAGGGAGCCGTCCCGCTGGTTCCCTTCACGGTCACCTCGATCCGGCCGGTGGGCATCGGTGACCGTGTCTGCGTGGACACCTGCTCCATGATGGCCGAGGGGCAGGGGATGCTTGTCGGGGACACCTCGTCGGCGTTCCTGCTCGTCCAGGCCGAGACCGCCGAGAACCCCTACGTGGCCCCCCGGCCGTTCCGGGTGAACGCGGGGGCCGTCCACGCGTACCTGATGAAGTCAGACGGGAAGACGGCGTACCTCTCCGAGCTCTCGGCAGGGGACCACGTGGCGGTGGTGACCTCCTCGGGCTCCTCCACCGACGCGGTGGTGGGCCGATTGAAGATCGAGCGGAGACCGCTCCTCCTCGTGGAGGCGGAGGCCGGCGACGTGAAGGCAACGCTCGTCCTCCAGAACGCAGAAACCGTGCGGCTCATCGGCGAGAACGGGACGCCGGTCTCGGTGGTGGCGTTGAGGAAAGGGGACCGGGTGCTGGGTGCCATCGCCGAGGGCGGCCGCCACTTCGGCACCGCGGTGAAGGAGACGATCAAGGAGAAGTGAGGATGAAGGCAGGGATCATCGGGGGGACCGGGAAGATGGGGAACCTCTTTGCCGGGGTGCTGGCCCGGGCAGGCTGGGAGGTGATGGTCTCGGGGCGATCCACCCCCCTCACTGCCCGGGATCTGGCAGCGAAGGCTGATCTCGTCATGGTCACTGTGCCCATCCGGGAAACGGTGCCGGTGATCCGGGCGATCGCCCCCCTGCTCCGGGAGGACCAGGTGATCTGCGACCTCACGTCCGTGAAGGTGGCACCGGTCCAGGCGATGCTCGAGTCAAGGGCAGAGGTGATCGGGTTCCATCCCATGTTTGGACCCGGCGGTTCCGGCCTCCGGAACCAGACGATCATCGCGATACCGGCCCGGTGCCGGGAGGAGACGGCGGAACAGCTGTACCGCGCTTTCCGGGCCGAGGGGGCACGGGTCACCGTTACCACACCGGAGGCCCACGACCGGCTGATGGCCGTGATCCAGGGGATCACCCACTTCTCCACCCTCTGCGTGGCCGGCGCCATGCGGACCCTGGGGACCGATGTCGGCGAGGCCCTGGCGGCAACGAGCCCCGTGTACCGCATCCAGCTGGACCTGGTGGGACGGCTCCTCTCCCAGGACCCGGCCCTCTATGCCGACATCCTGCAGATGAACCCGGAGACCGGGCCGGCCCTCGCCGTCTTCGAGGGCGTGGTCCGGGATCTCAGGGAACGGGTGGCCTCCATGGATCCCACCGCATTCGAGGATTTCTTCCGGATGACGGCCGTATCCTTCCGGGGCGATGCATGCCGGGCTACGGAAGAGACCGACCGCATGATCGAACTCCTGGTGGAGGGACCGTCATGAGGCTTTCGGCGGAGGGAACCATGAGGATCCTGCGGGAGGAGCCACGGTGGTTCCCCCCGGAGGAATCATGATCGGAGTCCTTGGACCGCAGGGCACCATCAGCCACGAGCTCGCGGAACGGCTCTTTCCAGGCCAGGCCGTGCCCCTCCCCACCATCCGGCAGATCTTTGCCGACGTGGAGGCGGGGAAGATGGAGGGTCTTGTCCCCCTGGAGAACAGTGAGGCGGGCGGGGTGGGGGCAACCCTGGACGGGCTCCTCTCCCACGGGGTCTTCATCACTGCCGAGGCGTACCTGGAGGTCCGCCACCACCTGGCGGCCCGGGTTCCCCTGGAGCATGTGACCCGGATCTATGCCCATCCCCAGACCCATGAGCAGTGCAGCATCTTTCTGGACCGGCTGGGCGTGGAGGTGATCCCTACCTCGTCCAATGCCGCATCGGCGCAGGAGGTGCTGCGCCACCCGGGGAGCGGGGCGCTCCTTTCCCGGTTCACCGCCACCCACTACGGGATTCCTCTCATCAGGGAGGACGTGCAGAACAGCCCGGGGAACATCACCCGCTTCGTCCGGATCGCGGCGTCCCCGGGCAGGTGCGATCCGTGTACCAAGTGCAGCCTGCTCATCGATCCCCATACCGACCGCCCGGGGCTCCTTCACGACCTGCTGGGGGTCTTCTCGGCCCGGGGCATCAACCTGACCCGGATCGAGTCCCGGCCCTCCAAGCGGGGGATGGGGAGCTACGTCTTCTTCATCGACTTCCAGATGGCGACCGGGTGGGAAGGGGCTGTTGCCTTCCTGAAGGAGATCACCCATGTGAAGGACCTGGGGTGCTACTCCCGGCTGGAGGTTCCCGAGTGAAGGTGACCCTCCGGAAGGGAGAGGGCCTGGACCTCCGGTTCACGGCGCCCCCCTCCAAGAGCTACACCCACCGGGCCCTGATTGCCGGCGCCCTTGCCGAAGGGGACACGGTGCTCCGATCCCCCCTCATGGCAGAGGACACCCGCCGGACCCTTGCGGCGCTCCGGGCACTGGGGGCAGGGATCACGGAGAGCGGGGGAACCCTACGGATCAAGGGGTCGGGATGCAGGCTCCCCGGCGGCGGGCCGGTGACCCTGGACCTGGGGAACTCGGGCACCTCCCTCCGGCTCCTCGCTTCCATCGCCCTGCTGGCACCCCGGGAGGTGACGCTGGACGGCTCCGCCCGGATGCGTGAGCGGCCCGTGGGTCCCCTGGCCGACGCCCTCGCGGTGCTGGGGGGCCATGCCCGGTACCTGGGTGAGACGGGCTATCCTCCCCTCACCGTCTGGGGAACCTTCCGCGGCGGGGAGGTGACGGTGAACGGGTCCATCTCCAGCCAGTTTGCATCCTCGCTCCTCCTTGCGGGGCCCTGCGGGGCCGAAGACCTGGTGCTCCGGATCGACCCCCCGCCGGTCTCCGCCAGTTACCTGGATGTCACGGCCGGCCTGATGCAGACCTTCGGGGCGCAGGTGGAGAGGGAGGGCTCCACCCGGTTCCGGGTCCCGGCAGGGAAGGGGTACCGGGGGATCGACTACCGGGTGGAGGGGGACTACTCCTCGGCTTCCTACCTGATGGCCCTGGCCGCCGTGGCCGGCGGGAGGGTGACGGTGGATGGCCTGGCGTCGTGCTCGGTGCAGGGCGACCGGGTCTTTCCCTCGATCCTGGCCGCCATGGGGTGCACCGTTCTCGTGGAGGATACCTCGCTCACCGTCGAGCGGACCGGCCCGCTCCACGGCGTGGACATCGACATGTCCGCATCGCCGGACACGGTGATGACGGTCTGTGCCGTGGCACCCTTTGCCGCGAGCCCCACCACCATCCGGGGAGTGAGCCATCTCCGGTACAAGGAAAGTGATCGGATCCGGGTGATGGCCGGCCACCTCCGGTCCCTGGGAGGGAAGGTGGAGACCGGGAAGGACTGGATACGGATCTTCCCGGCAGCACTCCGCGGGGGCACGCTGGACCCGGCAGATGACCACCGGATCGCCATGGCCTTCGCCGTCATCGGGATCGGTGCCGGTGGCGTCACGGTGGATCACGCGGAGACCGTGGGGAAATCCTTCCCCGGGTTCTGGGACCAGCTGAAGGGGGCCGGGCTTCTGTGAGGGTGGTCCTCATCGGGTTCCGGGGCACGGGAAAGAGCCACGCGGGGAGCCTCCTTGCCGGGCAGATGGGGATTCCGTTTCTGGACCTGGACCGGGAGATCGAAACCCGGGCAGGCGGCCCGATCCCTGAAATCTTCCGCACCGAGGGCGAGGAGGGCTTCCGGAGGCGGGAACGGGAGGTGATCGCGGCCCTCCCCCCTGGTCCCCTCGTGGTGGCGGCCGGTGGCGGGGCTATCCTGGATCCCGAGAACGTGCGGCACATGCGCAGGGACACCCGGATGGTGCTCCTCAGGGCATCGACGGACGCCATCCTGGAACGGATCAGGGGGTCCGGACGTCCGTCCCTCACCGGGCTCCCGCTGGAGGAGGAGGTACCTGCCCTCCTCTCCGCCCGCCGCTCCGCGTACCTGGCAGCGGCGGATTTCTGCATCGACACCTCCACCCTGTCGCCGGCGCAGACCGCGGATACGATCAGGGCGGTACTTGGCGGGAGAACCGTGGCGCCGGAATCCCTGACCGGGGGGCTCCGGCTCCTTGCCACTCTCGGGATACCCGGCACGGACCCGGGACGGATCCGCAGGATCCTCCAGGGTGACGGGGAAGATCCCCTCACCCGCATCTGCGGGGTCGCCGGGAATCCCGTGCTCCACTCCCGGACCCCGGCCTTCCAGAATGTCCTTTTCGCACGCTACGGCCTCGGGTTCTTCTCCACCTTCTTCCAGCCGGAGGAGATAGGGAGCCTTCTTCGGGCGATGCGTCTCCTGGACTTCCGGGGATCTGCGGTCACGATCCCCTTCAAGGAGCAGGTGATCCCCCAGCTGGACACGGTGGACCGGGACGCGGCGGCCATCGGTGCCGTGAACACGGTGATCCAGTGCGGCGGGGAACTCAGCGGGTACAACACCGACTGGCTGGGTATCCGTAGTCCCCTGGAGCATCTGAAGGGTTCCAGGGCAGCGCTGGTGGGCGCCGGCGGGGCTGCCGCGGCCGCGGCCCACGCCATGCGCTCGCTGGGAATGGAGGTGACCATCCTGAACCGGACACCGGAGAGGGCCCGGCAGCTCGCAGCGCGGTTCGGGTGCGCGTCCGGACCCCTGACGGAACTGGAGCGGCTCTCGCCCGACGTGCTGGTCCATGCCACCCCGGTGGGAATGCACCCGGATACCGGCATGGCCGTCCCTGTCCGGGCACTGCGGGCAGGGATGACGGTCTTTGACCTGGTGTACACGCCACCCGAAACGCCGCTGATCCGGGCGGCCCGGGCAGCAGGCTGCAGGGTGATCCCGGGGACCGAGATGTTCATCCGCCAGGCCCGCGAACAGTTCCGGTACCTCACCGGGATCCTGCCGGGCGAGGGCGAGATCAGGGAGGCCATGGAACCATGAACACCTTTGGCAGGAATTTCCGGTGCACCACCTTCGGCGAGAGCCACGGGAAGGCGCTGGGGGTCGTCATCGACGGGTGCCCGTCGGGGCTGGCCCTTGCGGAAGGGGACATCCAGCCCCTTCTGGACAGGCGGCGGCCAGGAACAGGGCCTCTCGTCTCTGCACGAGCCGAGCCGGACCGGGTGGAGATCCTCTCCGGGATCTTCGAGGGGAGGACCACCGGCGCACCGGTGGCGCTGCTGGTCCGGAACCGGGACGCAAAGCCAGGCGAGTACGAATCACTCCGGGACGTCTTCCGGCCCGGCCACGCCGATATCACGTACCGGGCCAGGTACGGGGTCCGGGACCACCGCGGCGGGGGCCGATCCTCGGGACGGGAGACCGTGGGCCGGGTGGCGGCCGGGGCCGTGGCCATGAAGATCCTGGTCCTCAAGGGGATCCGGATCCGGGGGGAGATCCGGGAGATCCACGGGGCCTCCACCCCGGAGCAGTGGGAGGAGGAGATCCAGAAGGCGAAGTCCGGGGGCGATTCGGTGGGCGGCATCGTGGAAATCGTGGCCGAGGGCTGCCCCGCGGGCCTCGGTGATCCCGTCATGGGGAAGCTGGACGGGGCCATTGCCGGCGCCATGATGGGTATCGGCGCCGTGAAGGGAGTGGAGATCGGGACCGGGTTCGCTGCCGCAGGGATGCGGGGGAGCGAGCATAACGATCCCCTCGTTCCGGGCGGGTTCCTCTCCAACCACGCCGGCGGGATCCTAGGCGGGATCAGCACCGGCCAGGATATCGTGGTCCGGATCGCGGTGAAGCCCACGCCGTCCATCTCGAAACCGCAGCAGACGGTGGACACGCAGGGGAACGCCCGGGAGATCCGGGTGGAGGGGAGGCATGACCCCTGCATCGTGCCCCGGATCGTGCCCGTGGCCGAGGCGATGCTTGCTCTCGTCATCCTGGACGCCTGGCTGGAGCGGGAGAAGTACCGGGCATTCCTCCACTGAAGCAGGCTGACGCCGCCCGGGGATACACCAGCCCATCAGTATCCGGTGTCAGGGCGTATCCTCTCGTGGGGGAGGGCCACGGCCCCTCCCGTCAGTGATGATAATACAACAACGCCGGCAACCGTTATCGTCTCATGAAGTCCACCGGATCTACCGTGAGCGGTGAAGGAACGAAGGAACCCGTCCGGTATGCCCCCGAGACCTGCGCCCACTGTGAGGGCGAGGGGTGCTGCTACTGTGATAAAACCGGGAAGGTGCTGGTGGCCCAGCCATCAAAAAAGTGCCGGCACTGTGAAGGGGTTGGGTGCATCTACTGCGGGTTCACCGGCTGGGCCGGTCTTTTCTGCGCCAAAGCCGGGATGGACGGCGTCCTCCCCCCCTGATCCCCGCTGAGGATGCAGGTTTTCTTCGGAGTATCGCTTCCTCACTGATTTTCTCAGTGGGGATTCTCGTGTGCCCTCACCGCCGCGTGGAGACCCCTGACGGCGCAGTATTCCCTTATCGACACAGGTCGGCGCTATACATGTGCGGACCAGTACTGGGACGCTCCTGGGGGGCTCCGCCGCCCCGCCGCGTGGGCGACTCCCCGCGGTTGATCCGGACTGAAGAATCCAAGGAACAAAAACTCTCGACACGGTCTATCCTCATCAGGGGTGGGACCGGGAGGGGGCAGCGTCGCCTCCCGCACAGTGTCCCTGAAAAGCATTTTGAGAAAAAACTGAAAAAAACGAAGAGCAACCCATCCACATCAGGATGGGCGGCAGTCCCCACACACTCCAGGTCGTTTCACCGGCAATCAACAAACCTCTCGAACCGAACCAGGCGCTCACTTCGTGAGCAGGGTCCACAGCTCCCGGAACTCGCGGATGTGGTATTGCCCGGCTGCCGTCGGTACACCGGCATGGGTGTACACCAGTTCCGAGCCGAAGAGGGAGAGGAGGGCACGGGCATACCGGAACTGTTCACCCGAAACGCCGACGCAGATGGGTTTCTCCGCCGCAAGGGTGTAGGAGAAGAGGGCGACGAGGTCCCACGGGTCCCGCGGGGTGACCACGATCTTTGGGAGATCGCCGTAGGAGCGGAGATCCCGTTCCAGTGATTTCAGCTGCTGGAGGTCCGGCATGCCGGCCAGATGGCAGGAGGCGATGATCTGCCTCCCGGCGTTCCGGATCCCGGGGGCATGGCGCCGGAACCGGAGTTCCATGTCCACCCATTCCGCCAGGGGCAGCAGCGGACGGAGGATCCGGATCCATTCCTTCTCGTCACCCGCGAACCGCCCGCCCTCAGCCCTGCTCCTGAGGGTGGCGATCACCGGAATTCCCGCCTGCCGGAGGGGCTGCACCGATTCCAGGAGGCCGGTGCCGCCGATATCCAGCCGGACCTCCACCAGGTCGGGGTGCAGTGCTGACAGATCCCCGGGGACGCCACCCTCGCCGATCGAGACCACCATCTTCATGGATCAGGTTCCTCCCGTTTCCACCTCATCTTCAGGCGCTCGGGTGCTTATACATTCCGGGGGAGGGAAATGGCCGGTGCACGCGGGATTCCCGTTCCCCCTCAGTCGCCCTCCCACGGTTCCGGTCCTTTCAGGAAATGGCCGGTGGTGATGCCACCCCTGGCCACCTTCCGGATCTCCTCCTTCAGGTCCTCCAGGGTACGCACGGTGTGTGCATCCCGTAGTGCGGCCACAGATATCCCCTGACGGTAGATCTCCGTGATCCTCCCCGCATACCGCGGCGAACGGTCCCGTGCATCGATGCAGAGGATCGGGAGAGCAGTATCGATGAGGGTGGGAAGGTGATCGATCAGGCAGGTCTCCACCGCGTTCCGGATCACGGTGTGGCACACCGCATCAACCGAGAGGGGAAAGATCCGGCGGCGTTCATCCTGGAGGCCCAGGAAGGGGCCTCTTGCCAGGCGATCCCGGTCCGCTTCTGTGATGCCTGTGAGGGATCGTGGCAGGCAGTCCCGGCTCACCATCACCTCCTGGTTTCCCTGGACCGGGTATTCCAGGAGCGGTCCCCGGCCTCCGGCCAGGGCGGCGGAGAGGGGAAAAAGCCCGGAGAGCGGGAGCTCCGGCGAAAGTGCGAGGGAGGTGAATGGCGGGGAGAGGGCCAGGATGGTGGAGAGGTTCGTCACGTTCAGGCCCTCGCCGCCCATGAGGGGAAGACCGGGGCACGATCCCCGGACCGCGGCCGCGTCACCGGTCCCCTCCACCCGTACTCCGTCCAGGCGCGGGGCGATCCGGGGGAGGAGGGGGATCACCGCATCCAAGAAGTCCCGCCGGGTGATCCTCGGCCACCTCCAGGCCAGGAACGCATCCTTTTCCCGGAGGGAATCAGCGGCCGCCTCAAGCTGGCACAGGATCCGTTCCCCCGCCTCCCCGGGATCCAGGTCTGGCGCCAGGCATGCTGCCATGGACCGTACCTGAGGTTCGAGGTACACCCTGCGGGCTCCGGCCTCCGCTGCGGCTGCAGCCGCCTCCGCCGAGTCGACGGAGACCGCCAGTTCCGGGAAGGCTCCGGGAGAACCGGTTCCCCTGCCGCGCACCGTCAGGGACCGGATCCTTTCCCCTAGCCGGGCAAGGGCATCTCCCTCTCCGTCACGGGATGCCCGGGGTGAGTCCAGGTACACCTCCCCCAGCCGGACCAGGAACTCCCGCCGGAGCCGGTTCAGGTCGGAAGGCCGGGCAAAGAGGCCGCCGGGGTAGCGGAGCACCAGGGGAGTGAACCGGAACCGCGAATCGCCGGTCCGGCCGAGGGTTTCCCGGAGGGATGCCTCGCCCACAGGCCGGGTCCCGGCAACCGGCATGGTGAAGTCTGCCGGGAGCCGGACAGCCCGGGGAATCCCGCGCCGGGACAGGAGTCTGCCCGAGAGAACCGGCCTCCCATCCGGTTCCCAGGTGGCGGTCACCTCCACCGCAACCGAGCCCTTCCGATCCGGCGGGATTCCACCCCGCCCCGGGCGGGTACGCTCTTCCAGTTCCCCCCGGCGGGTCAGGTACACTGCTGATCCCCGGGATACCTTCACCGGCACCCTGAGGATCAGGCGGTCCCCCTTCCGCTCCGGTTCCCTCCGCAGCACCATTCCCGTCGTTTCTTCTGCTCGGGGCACGGCGAAGGTGATGCCGTCCCCCGCCACCGGGACCAGGATCCCCTCGATCCGGATCTCCACGATGCCTGTATCGGGATCCGACCGGGTGACGGTTCCGATCCTGACACCCCGGTTGTCAGGCCGGGCGCGGCCCATCACCCGGTCACAGGGATCCTGCCCCAGGTACCCTGTGGTGAACTCCCGGTTGAACGCCAGGGCCAGGTCCTGCAGGTCATCGTCGGATGGCTCCCAGGTCCCCTCCCGGATCCGGTCCAGGGCCTTCCGGTACACGGAGGTGACGATGGCCACGTAGCCGGGGGACCGCATCCTCCCCTCGATCTTCAGGGCGGCAACACCTGAGTGGACCACCCTGTCAAGGATGGGGTAGACCGCCAGGTCGCGGGTGGAAAGGAGGTACCGGTCCTCCAGGGGAGCCGGAGCACAGGCCGTGGGACGGTCGAACGCGTCCAGGTCGCACCGCACCAGCCGGTAAGGTTTCCGGCACGGCTGGGCACACATGCCCCGGTTCCCGCTTCTCCCCCCGATAAAGGAGGAGAGGAGGCACTGTCCCGAGTAGGAGTAGCACAGGGCACCGTGGATGAAGACCTCGATCCCGATCCCGGCCTTTTTCCCCTGCCGGACGATCTCTCTCACATCGGAGAGAGGCACCTCCCGGGCCAGGACCACCCGGGTGAAGCCCTGTCCCGCTGCAGAGAGGACGCCTTCGGCGGTATGGACCGTCATCTGGGTGGAGGCATGGAGCGGGAGCTCCGGGACCACCTCCCGTGCCAGGGCGGCAAGGCCCGCGTCCTGCACCAGCACGCCGTCGGCCCCCATCCCATGGAGGCGGACCAGGTACTCCCCTGCGGCCGCCAGCTCCCCGTCCGTCACCAGGGTGTTCACCGTGACGTAGACCCTGGCGCCACGGGTGTGGGCATACCGGATGGCCTCGCCCAGTTCCCGGTCCCCGAAGTTGGCCGCATATGCCCGGGCCGAGAAGCGCTTCCCCCCCAGGTACACGGCATCGGCCCCGGCTGCGATGGCGGCCCGGAGCGCATCCCGTGAGCCGGCGGGAGCCAGCAGTTCCGGCAGTGTCCCGGTCCCGTCGCCCGTGTCCCCTCACCCCTCCTTCAGGTACTCTCCCTCCGGGGCGAAGTCAGTTTCGGGCCCCTCCTGGATGCCCGGGACTGCGGGCTTCATCACCCCGGGGATACGATCCGGAATGGAAGGAGATGCGGCTTCTCTTTGAGCTCTCGGGGGAGCATCCCACGCTCCCGGTGGCGGAGCTGGAGTGCGTGGGGACCGTGCGGGAATACCTCCCGCAGGTGGCCATCGCCGACTGCCCAGATCCGCAGGCAGCCCGGCGCCTCGCCCTCACCCACGTGGTGATGGAGTTCCTGGGGAGCTGCCCCTCCGCCCCGGAGCCCATCGCCGGGCTGCTCGGGGACATGGCCCTCGCCCCCGGTGCACCCTTCTCGGTGCGGGTGAAGAAGGCGGTGGGGAGCACCCCCACCGCGTCGCAGCCGGAACTGGAACGGATGATGGGCTCCCTGATATCGGGGCAGGTCTCCCTTGCGGCACCCGAGGTGGAGTACCGGGCCCTGATCTCGGGCGACCGCTGTTTTCTGGGCAGGATCCTCTTCCGGATCGAGAAGGAGCCCTACTCCTCCCGGAACCCCCTCAGGCGCCCGTTCTTCCATCCAGGTGTCATGCTCCCGCGATTTGCCCGGGCCGTGGTGAACATCACCCTCCTCAGCCCCGGCGAGATCCTCTTTGATCCCTTCTGCGGCACAGGCGGGTTCCTGCTGGAGGCGGAGCTCCTGGGGGCGCGGGCAGCCGGCGGGGATGCGGATCCCGCGATGGTGGCAGGGAGCCGGTTGAATCTCCGGAACGCCGACCTGATGCGGCTGGATGCGGGTGCCCTTCCTCTCTGTTCAGCATCCGTGGAGAGCGTGGCCACGGATCTGCCCTACGGCCAGTCCAGCTGGATCCGGGGGCGGGACCTGGACCGGCTCACTCCCCGTGCCCTCCGGGAGATCGGACGGGTCCTCCGGCCCG
>JAJRDC010000210.1 GCA_028678635.1 Methanomicrobiales archaeon | reverse complement strand
CGGTCCCCGCCACCTCGCAGAGGGAGACCACCGTGGGGATTCCCCATCCGGCGAACCGCCGGCCCTGCCGGGCGGTCTCCTCGTCCTTCGCCCGGAGGGACTCGACGAGGGCCCACGAGGTTCCCCCGGCACCCCCCACATCGATGGCGGCGACACCGGCCCCCCAGAGGAGGTCCGCCGTCTCGCGGCAGATCCCGGCCCCCGTCTCCTTCGCGATCACCGGCACCCGGAAGTCGGTGCAGAGGTCCCTGACGGCCTCCAGGCAGCCGGTGGCATCGTGGTCCCCCTCGGGCTGGATCGCCTCCTGGAGGAAGTTCAGGTGCACGCAGAGGGCCTGGGCACCGATCATCTCCACCGCCCGGTCTGCCCACTCGATCCCGTGGTCCCGGAGCTGGACGGCGCCCAGGTTGGCGCAGAGGAACGCCGTCGGCGCCTCTTCCCGCACCACCGTGAAGCTCCCCTCGAGATCCGGGTTCTCCAGGGCCGCACGCTGGGACCCGACACCCATGCCGATCCCGAAGTGCTCCGCCGCGGCGGCCAGCCTCCCGTTGATGCCGGTGGTGGAAGGGTGGCCCCCGGTCATCCCGGCGATGAAGAGGGGCGACCGGAGCCGGTGCCCCAGGAACAGGACCGAGGTGTCGATCCGGTCCAGGTCCAGGCCCGGGAGGGCCTGGTGCACCAGGTGGACGTCGGAGAACCCCGGGTCCCCCGCCTCCACCTGCTCGTCCAGGCAGATCCGGAGGTGGTCCAGCTTCCTTGCCGACGTGAGATCATCCTTTGCCATTCACTCTCTCCTCCCGATGACGGTGCCGCCGTGGTCCTTCCCGTCCAGGAACGCCCCGATCCGGGATACGTGGAAGATGTGGGACTCGATCCCATGAGAGGCCAGGCGCAGCAGTTCCTCCACCTTGGCCTTCATCCCGCCGGTCACGTCCCGGGCAACAGATCCGCCGATGGACAGCTGCCGGGCCGAGGCGGCGTCCAGGCGGGGTACCACCTCCCCGGCGGACCCGAGGACCCCCTTCACGTCGGTGGCGATCCCCACCCGGGCAACCCTGAGGGCGGCGGCCAGGAAGGTCACCAGCTGGTCGCCGGAGACGATGGAGGCCCCCCGGGCCCGGTCTGCCACCACGTCGCCGTGGAGGACGGGGGTGATCCCCAGGTCCGACAGCCGCTCCAGGGGTTCCAGCGGGAAGGAGACGATCCGCCCGTCCCTGGCCACGCAGAGATGCAGGGGGTGGAAGCCCATGGCCTCCACGCCCTCGCGCCGGAGCGCCTGCACCACTGCCCGGTTCAGCCCTGCGACCGCGGCGTGGGTGACGGCGATCCCCCCCCGGTTGGACCCGTCCACGCCTTCCTGGATCCGGTAGCGTGCGGCCTGCGGGTGGCCACAGGAGCCGGCACCGTGGATCAGGGTGAGGGGTACGGCCGCACGGCCGGCAACCACACGGCTGATCTCTGCAAGCTGGTTCCTGTTGACCCGGCACGGGCCGCTCTTCTCGGTGATCACGGAGCCGCCCAGCTTCAGGATGACCCGGTCAGGCACCCGTCTCCCTCCGTGCACCCTCGGTATCGATGGTGGTGATGATGGCCTGGGCATCGCAGGACTCCATGGCCCCCGCCACCCGGCCCCGGGCCCGCTTGGGGGTGAGGGCGATCATGCAGCCCCCGCCGCCGGCCCCCGTGATCTTGGCCCCCATGGCCCCCGCCGCCCGGGAGGCCAGCACCAGGCGCGAGAGGGCCGGGTGACCCACGCCGATGGCCTCCAGGAGCGCGTGGTTGATGTTCATCAGCCGGCCCAGCTCCGGGGGGTTCTGGAGGGCCGAGAGCGCCTGGTTCGTCACCGCCTCGATGGCATCCAGCACCGCGTTCATAAAAGCCGGCCGCGCCTGCCGTTCCCGGGCCACCCGTTCCACCATCTTTGCCGTGTTGTGGGAGACACGGCTGTTCCCCACGACCAGGGGGATGTTCCGGGGCGGGAGCCGGCGGCGTTCCGTGCCGTGGATCAGTACCAGGCCCCCGAAGGTGGTGACGTAGGTATCCGTGGGGCTGGCCAGGCCATGCTGGACCTTCTTCTCGATGGAGAAGGCGAGATCGGCGATCTGCTCCCGGCTGTAGCCCTTCCCGAACTCCTCGTTGATGGCGCAGAGGGTGGCCACCGTCACGGCGGCCGATGACCCCAGGCCCGAGGCGCTGGGAAGCTGGGACCGGACGTACACGGTGCCCCTGACCCCGGTCTCATTGAAGCACTCCTGGAGGTAGGAGGAGCGGGGCCGGGCCGGGTGCCGGGCCTTCCGGACGGTCACCTGGACACGGGGCTGGATCGCCATGGCGAGCCCAGGCTTCCCGTACACCACGGCATGCTCTCCGAAGAGAAAGACCTTCCCCGGCGCAGACCAGGTGGCCACCTAGATCACCGCAATGGCCGCGTAGCCCACCACCTGGCCGTGGTCGCCGGTGATGTCGCCGCTGGTGGTGTACTGGAGGAGCTCGGCCTTTCGTGCCCCGAGACCCTTCGTTGCCATCACCATGGTGGCGATGGGCCCGTAGCCGCAGGCACTGACTCCCAGCTCCTGGACCTTCCGGTAGAACCCGTCGGTGTCCAGGGTGAGGAGCGGCCCGATGGCGGCCAGGTCGTCCCGGCGGGCCTGGGCATCCGGCACGTAGTGGGAGAAGTCGCTGGAGGCCACGATCCGCACGTTCCGGCCGGTCCGGTGCACGGCCTCCAGGATCCTGCCTGCCAGGTGGACGGCACTCGCCGGGCTCTGGTCCCCCATCATCACCGGCACCACCCGGCAGCGGGGGAACCGGTACCTGATGAACGGCATCTGGACCTCCAGGGAGTGCTCACCCCGGTGGGAGACCTCGTCCACCTCCACCTCCAGCCGGTCCACGAACTCCGGGTCGTTCTCCACGATTCCCAGCGGGGTCTCCCAGTCCACGGCGGAAGCACAGGTGAGGAACCCCCGGTGGCTGGGGCCGATGACCAGGAACGTGCCGTCAAAGGCCGGGTCAATGGCCGTGAATGCCCGGGCGGCCGTCTTCCCTGAGTAGATGTAGCCGGCGTGGGGCGAGACGATGCCCCGGGCGTTCCGGCCGT
>JAJRDC010000256.1 GCA_028678635.1 Methanomicrobiales archaeon | reverse complement strand
ACCCTGGCCTTTCCCGCCGGCTGGATGGGTCTCCCCTGGATGGGGTGGCTCCTGCTGATCTTCGGCATCTTCGGGCATGCGACGGCGATCCAGCGGTTCGTGTTCGTCTGGCGTCGCATCACGTAGCGGCGGAGGACTCGACGCGCCCCTGGGTTGATCACCACACCGGTCCCCAACAGTGGCATCGATCACTCACAATACTGCTGGGACGCTCCTGGGGGGCTACCGCCCCCACGCCGCGTGGGCGCCCCCCCGCGGTTGATCCGGATCCCTGGGCTTTGGTTTTTTTCGGGGGGCCAACTATCCTCTCGCCGTCGGGGAGGGACCGGGAGGGGGCAGCGCCCCCTCCCGCACCATGTTGGGTGAACGCTCCGGCCCAGAGAAATGGGATGCAGGGTGATGTTGATGCACCCGGAGGCCGCCCTCCTCATTTCGGCGGGTGCCGGATCTCCTCCCTCATCCGGTGGACCAGGTCATAGATCAGCTGCCGGAATTCGGTTCCGATGGCGTCCCAGGTCTTCACGTCAGCGGGGACCGGAGCTGCCTCCCCCCTCCTCTCCACATCCCGGGAATAGGTGAGGAGATCCCCGAAGATCCTGAAGTATCCGCCGATCAGCACGATGAGGAAGACCAGGAAGTAGAGCATGATCTGCAGCACCTCCAGGTTGGGAAAAAAGTTGGACCCGGAGAGGGAATCCACCCAGGCAAAGACATTGAACATGACAAGCACGAGAAAGACGCTCGCAATGGCATGGAAGAGGGGAGCCGGCAGGTTGAAGGGAAAGGAGAACCGGTCAAAGATCTGGCCGGTCATGAGAAGCAGGAACACGATGAGCAGGTACACGAAATTCTCCTGCAGGAGGGTGACGAGGGATGTGTAGAAGGGGTTGTGGAGGGTGGGTTCAAGGAAGGAGAGGACCATGACCAGGGTGAGAAATGCCAGCACACCGACAAGGATGGCGAAGACAGACCAGACAAGGGATCTTCTCCGGGAAAACGGCATGGGGACAACCGACCTGGAAAAGGGTGTTTCCTACCGGCATGGGGGTCCGGTATTCTTAAGTATTGTCATCTGATCGCTCCAAGGGGAAGGGCATCCCGGGGCGCATCAGCTGCCGGCCAGGTATTCCCCGTACAGCACCGCTGCCACGGCGAGGAGCGAAAAGAGCAGGGCCAGGGGCCAGGTGGACAGGGTGGCAAAGTAGCCGGCAAAGAATCCGGTCAGGTAGGTGGCGATCCCCCAACGTCCCAGGAAGACGGCGAACACCAGGGGGGCGAAGGCGATGATCAGGAGAATCACGAGCATGAGGAGTACGTCGGTGGTGAAAAACCCGGCACCCAGCACCTGCGGGGTCCTCTGGGCGATGAAGGACGACAGGGAGTCCAGAAAGAGGGTGAACAGGTCTTCCCCCGGGCGCGAAGCGTACCGGATCACCAGGCCAGCAATGAAGGAACCTGCCAGGAGATTGACGAGTGCGTTCCGCGGACGCATAGATCATCTATCGTGTGGAATCCAATAAATATCTTGAGGGGACCCTGATACTCAATAGTCTTCAAGAAAGATATAGAGACAGATAGAGTGACGCTGACCGTCGCAACGGGTAGGGATGTTCCCTGCCCGGCGTCACGCCGGAAGGCCCCGGCAGGGGGATGCACCCAGGGGATTCCGGTTCCCTTATCGAAACCTCTTTTTACTGACGGACACACCTGTACCGTATGGGAAAAAAGAAAGCCGCGGGGGGCGAACCACCCCTGAAACTCTTCTATATCTTCTACAGCCGTGACCGGTGGAACAACTGGCTTGCCACCCTCCGGGACATGAGTTTCGAATCGCCCCCGGGGAGCGAGGAGGTGCCGGAGGGTCTTGCACATCTCTACCGCTTCGCCGAGGACATCACCATTGAGGTGCTGAAGATCGTCCGCCTCTTCCAGAACAGGCGGTTCTCGAAGGAGGAGGCCCTTGAGAAGCTCAAGGAGGTGGAGTTCATCATCATGTGCGAGTGCCCCGACGGGAAACTGGGCGAGGTGATCGAGAACCTGCAGCTCTCCCTCCTTGTCCTTTTCGCGGGCTGCCGGGGGTACGTGAACGGAGACTTCGACAAGGATGTGAAAGCCATGGTGAAGAAGGGCAGGGAGTGCGGGGACGCGGACATGGAGGGGGCGCTTGCCGCCGCAGGTTCCATTGCAGGGGCAGTCATCGACGGGGCCGCCTGCTGTGCCAAGTACCTGAAGGACGATGCCGAGACCACCACGCTCTTTGACGACTGGCTGGTGGAAGTGGAGACCATGAAGGAGGCCATGGAGTCCCTGGACGACTTCGACGAGGCGCCTCCGGGTGAGGAGGAGTGATCGCGGACCGGGCCAGGTTCCGGGGGGCTCGGAAACTCTCGAGGGCCACGGGGCTCCGGATCCCTGACCATGCCTTCCACGGTGCTTTCCTGGAGGCGGTCTCCTCGGGGATCAACTTCGAGTTCCTGGACGGTCCCCTCCGGGCCCAGCTCCTGGAGTTCGTGCGTGAGTTCCTGTCCTGCGGCTGCAGGGACTCCCCGGACTGCGGGTGCCCGGAACGCCGATTCGCAACGAAGGTGCTGGAACTTCGGGAGGAGGGGCTGGATCACCGGGAGATCAGCGCCCGTCTCCTGGAAGATTTCGGGCTCGACGTGTACCCTGCTGACATCCTCTCGTACCTGGAGGAGAGTGTGCACGTGCTGGAAGCGATCCGCGAAGTGGCACGGATCCAGGGGCAGGGGGCGCTCGGAGCCGCCTGTGACCGTCACCTGAAGAGTATCGTGCGGTAATCCTGTTCTCCCCGGCGCTCTCGAACCATGGGATCAGTGGGGTGGGTGTGCTCTTGAAGTCCCGGACAGGGCTCTTGCGCATTTCCTGCCCGGCAGGACCCTTCCCTTCTTTTCAGTAGAGGGTTTCTCGTTCCGGGCGGAGGGCCAGGGTCAGGCGCCGGAGGCCCGGCACCCGCCAGGCCGCAGGCAGAAGGAAGAGCAGGGTATGGAGCCACAGGCGGCGGAACCGGGAGGCCAGGAGGCCGCCCCCGGCAAGGGATAGGGCAGAACGGCCCATGGCCGCCAGGGATGAGGGAGTGGCATCCTGCATGCCCTCTCCCCTGATCCATGCCGCGAAGAGGCAGTCCCCGGCGAACCGTTCCAGGGCGGCGTTCAGTTCCTGCCCGAACAGGTCCCTCTCCCGGCCCAGTTCCTCTGAAGTTGCCCGGTAGATGCCGAACATGTCAGCGTATCCACGGCCACTGGCAAAGAGGAGCCGGTGGGACTCGGAGTGGGGGCCCTGCCGGTACCGGATCCTGGTCCCGGAGAGGAAGGCCACCGGTTCCCTCCGGCTGATCTTCAGCCAGAGGGCCAGGTCCGCGGCGTACGGGAACTCAAGGGAGAACCCCCCGTAGCGCTGGAAGACGTCCCGCCGTCCCACGACCGAGGGGCAGGTCACCACGTTCCGGTCCCGCAGGATCCGGCGGAACCCTTCGGGGGGAGGGAAGAGGGTGGTGGAGGTCAGGTAATCCTGTAATGTCACCACTCCGCCGGCCTCGATCTCGGATCCAGTGAAGGTGAATGCCACCGCCGGGTGCTCCTCCAGGAACTGCACGCAGAGCGAGGTGAACCCGGGGGGGATCAGATCGTCCGAGTGGAGGATGTGGAGATACTTCCCCTGGGCCAGCTCGATGCACCGGTTGAAGTTACCGAAGAGGCCGAGGTTCCGGTCATTTTTCACGTACCGGAGGCGGGGATCGCGGAAGGAAGCCACCACATCGGCGGTGGTGTCCGTGGAGGCATTGTCCACCACAAGGACCTCGATGTCCCGGCAGGTCTGGGCCAGGGCAGACCGGATCGCATCCCCCACCATCCCGGCCCGGTTCCACGTGGGGATGCAGATGGACACCAGCGGTCCGCCACCCGGTCCGGGGGCCCCCGGTCCGTTGCTCATCCGCCCTTCCCGTGGCCCGCCGGGTGGTCCCGGAACCATACCACGGTGCCGGCCAGGCCCTCTGCGAGGGGTACCCGGGGCTCCCACCCCAGCATCGCCCGGATCTTCTCTGCATTCCCCGAGTTCAGCCAGATCTCGTTCCGCCTGTGGGGGATCGCATCCCACCGGAGCGGTGTCGCCGATCCGAGAAGGGTCCGGACCTGCTCCACCACTTCCCGGACCGTCCTCGCATCTCCCGTAGCCACGTTGAAGAGTTCTCCCTGGAGGGCCTGTTCGGGTGCGGCAAGGACAGCAAGGTAGGCGGCCGCGATGTCCCGGGCATGGACGAAGTCCCACCGCTGGGTACCGGAGGTGAGGGCCGGGCTCTCGCCCCGCTGGAGGTGGCGGATTACCGACGGGATAAGCCGCCGCTCGTTGTCACCCGGCCCATAGGGCGGGAAGA
>JAJRDC010000015.1 GCA_028678635.1 Methanomicrobiales archaeon | reverse complement strand
ACGAGTGTTCCCCCGCAGGACATCGCCACGGGAAGATATGCCTGCAGGACCAGGGGGATCGAACCGGCCGTGCCCACGTCCACCCGCAGGTCCCGCCGGGCGGGTTCACCGGGCGAGAAGGTGATCCGGGAGGATCCCACGGCCAGGCCTGTGCACCTGGCATCGCAGACGCCGGCCACCGCGTTCACCGCCGCGAGGTGCTGTGCCGCGAGGCCCGGTTTCTTCCTCCCCGCCCTTACGTGGTGGATCTCGACGGGGGTGGCGGTGAGGGCCGAGAGGGCGACGGCCATCCGCACCAGCTGGCCGCCCCCCTCCAGCCGGGAGCCGTCAATGACCTTCATCGGGAGAGGGCGGACGCGATGGCCGCGGCGGCGGAGAACCGGCTGGAGGGAGTCTCAATGGTATCGCTGCAGGCGATCTCCCGGATCCCGGCGTTTTTCAGGAGATCCAGCGCCCCGCCCACGAAGACGCCGTGGACCCCGACGGCGTGGACTCCCTTTGCCCCCGCGGCCCGGAGCATCTTTGCGGCGGCGCCCAGGGTGTTCCCGGTGGAGATGATGTCGTCCACCATGACGACATCCCTGTCCCGGGCGTCCAGGCTCTTTGCCTCCATCCGGACCTCGGTCCCCGAGATCCGGGTCTTCTCCAGGTGCTGCGCCTCCCACCCGCCCCGGGCTGCCACGGCCCGGGCAAAGGAGAGCGCCCCGTGGTCCGGGGCCAGGATGGCAGGCCGGGTGAGGCCGAGACCGGCGATGTAGTCGGCGATGGCCGCCTCCAGGGTGACATTGCGGGCAGGAACCCCGAAGTGGGAGAGCACGGTCTCCTTATGGGCATGGACGGTCACCACCCGGGAGATTCCCCGGCCCAGGGCACCGGCAATGGCCCGGGCCGAGATCGGTTCCCCCTCCCGGAAGGCCCGGTCCTGGCGGGCGTAGCCCAGGTAGGGCACCACGAGGTTGATCTCCGAGTCCCGGCAGGCGTCGATGAGGAGCAGAAGCTGCACGAGAGAATCGGCATCCACCACCGACCCCACCACCACTGTCTCGCCGTCCAGGGGCCCCCGCTGCAGCCCGTGTTCCCCGTCGGGGAACCGGGAGAACCTGGCCTCCGCGACCTCCGCACCCATTCCAGCCGCGATCCGAGCCGCCAGGAGCTGCGATCGCCCGGTAGCCACAACCTTCATCTGCCCATTCCACCTTCAGCTGAAAGTACTTAAACGATCAGGGATAATAAAACCACAACTGATTTTCCCGAACGTGGAGTATCGACCATGGAAGTCCCCGCAGGTGAAACCCTCGGCGAGGAGGAGGTCTTCGGAGGCATAGATCTGGACACCTCCTCGGAGATCGAGGTGCCACCCCGGCTCATCGACCAGGTGATCGGGCAGGACCACGCGGTGGAGGTGATCCGGAAGGCGGCCGTCCAGCGGCGGCACGTGATGATGATCGGCGTACCGGGCACCGGGAAGTCGATGCTCGCAAAGGCCATGGCCGAGCTCCTGCCCAAGGAGGAGCTCCAGGATCTCCTGGTATACCCCAACAGCGAGGATAACAATAACCCGATCATCCGGACCGTTACCGCCGGGAGGGGGAAGCAGATCGTGGCGGCCCACAAGTCCGAGGCCAAGCGGCGGATGCAGACCCGCAATACCCTCCTCATGCTCCTCATCCTGGGCATCATCGGCTACTCCTTTATCACCTACCAGTGGCTGATGGGGATCATCGCCGCCGCGTTCATCTTCATGGCGCTGCGGTACACGACCCCCCGGGAGGACCTGATGGTGCCCAAGCTCCTGGTCTCCAATGACAGCACGGCCACGGCGCCCTTCATCGATGCTACAGGTTCCCATGCCGGGGCCCTTCTTGGCGACGTCCGCCACGACCCCTTCCAGTCCGGAGGCCTCGAGACCCCGGCCCACGAGCGGGTGGAGGCGGGAGCCATCCACCGGGCCCACGGAGGGGTCCTCTTCATTGACGAGATCAACACCCTCACCCCCCACTCGCAGCAGAACCTGCTCACCTCACTGCAGGAGGGGGAGTTCCCCATCACCGGCCAGTCGGAGCGATCCAGCGGTGCCATGGTCAGGACCGAGCCCGTCCCCTGCCGGTTCATCATGGTGGCGGCAGGAAACGTGGATGCCATGCAGGGGATGCACCCGGCGCTCCGGTCACGGATCCGGGGATACGGGTACGAGGTCTACTTCCGGGATTCCATGGAGGACACTCCCGAGAACCGGAAGAAGTACGTCCGGTTCATTGCCCAAGAAGTAAAGAAAGACGGGAAGATACCCCACTTTGACCGGGGTGCCATCGGCGAGCTGATCCGGGAGGGGAGGCGCAGATCCAACCGGAAGGGGCACCTCTCCCTGAAGCTCCGAGACATCGGTGGGCTGATCCGGGTGGCCGGGGATCTGGCCCGGCAGGAGGGTGTTTCCATCACCACCGCGGCCCATGTCGTGCGGGCCAAGGAGACGGCCCGGTCCATCGAGGAGCAGATCTCGGACGAGTACATCCGCAGGAGCCGGGACTACGAGCTCACCGTTGTGGAGGGGGCCGTCATCGGCAGGGTGAATGGTCTCGCGGTGATGGGGACCGACAGCGGGTCGGTCCTCCCGATCATGGCCGAGGTGACCCCGGCCATCAACAAGGACCAGGGGTCTGTCATTGCCACCGGGACCTTCAAGAAGAGGATGGAACCCGGGCTCCAGGAGGAGGAGTCCATTGCCGAGCAGTCCATCAAGAACGTCTCGGCCATCATCAAGAAGTTCACGGGGAAGGACATCAAGGAGATGGACATCCACATCCAGTTCATCGGCACCTACGGGGCGGAAGGGGACTCGGCCTCCATCAGTATGGCGACCGCTGTCATCAGCGCCATCGAGGGGATCCCAGTCCACCAGGACCTGGCCATGACCGGGTCCCTCTCCGTTCGCGGGGACGTGCTCCCGGTGGGCGGGGTTACCTACAAGATCGAGGCGGCGGCAAAGGCGGGGATCCACCGGGTACTGATCCCCAGGGCCAATGCGGGCGACGTTCTCATCGAGGAGCGCTACCGGGACATGGTGGAGATCATCCCGGTGGAGAACATCGAGGAGGTCCTGACCCATGCCCTGATCCCCGAGCAGCGGGAAGGCTTCCTGACCCGGATCCGATCGCTGGCTGTCCGGTCCTCGGCCAAGATCCTGGACACCGCTACCCTTCCCAAACCCGTGGTGTGATGGAACCCTCCGGCCTCCGTTTCTTTGACATCCGGAGGGTCCGGTCCGCCTCAACCCACGTGGACATCGACAACGGCGTTGTCGAGTCGGCCGGCACCTCCTTTTCCGACTCTTCCGTGATCCGGGTACTGGGGCCCGTGGGCTGGGGGATCGTCTCCCTGGACCACTTTGACCCGGCCTCGGAGAAAGCACGGGAAGCCGTGCTGGAACAGGGCCTTGCCCTGGCACGGATCACGGAACGGGAGGTGAACCTGGCCCCGGCACCCGTTGGCATCCTCCCCGTACCGCCCCTCCGGGAGGACCCCCGCACCGTTCCCCTGGAGGAAAAGACCCGGCTCCTCTCTGCCATCGCCGCGGCCGCCCGGGTGGAGGGGGTTGTCTCCACCCGGGCCCAGTACACCGAGCGGGTGGAACAGGTCAGTTTCCTGGACTCCTCCGGGAATGAGGCTGCGTACGACGTGGTCAGGTCCGGGTTTTCGGTGCTGGCCGTGGCGTCCCGGGACGGGATCGTGCAGATGGGACGTGAGTCCCTGCACACGATCACCGGCCTGAACCTCCGTCACCAGGAGGCCCTGGGAAGGGAGGCCGGCGAGCGGGCGGTGGCCCTCCTCTCTGCACCGGTCCCGAAGGGGGGCCGTATGCGGGCCGTGCTGGACCCGGAGCTGGCCGGGGTCTTTGCCCACGAGGCCGTGGGCCACGCCTCGGAGGGGGACCTGGTGCTGGAGGGATCGTCAGTCCTCCAGGGGATGATAGGGGAACGGATCGGTGCCTCGACCCTGACCATCGTTGACGACCCCACGCTCCCCGAGTTCGGGTTTGAGCCCATGGATGCCGAGGGTGTCCTCCCCTGCCGGACCGAGATTATCGCCCGCGGGAATGTGGCGGCCTACCTCCATAACCGGGAGACAATGGCGGCGCTGGGGAATGGCGTCCCCGGCCATGCCCGTGCCATGGAAGGGGATGCCCCCATTGTCCGGATGTCCAACACCTTCATCGAGAATGGCGATGCCAGCCGTGACGAGGTCCTGGAGGAGTGCGGGGAGGGGATCCTGCTCAT
>JAJRDC010000091.1 GCA_028678635.1 Methanomicrobiales archaeon | reverse complement strand
TAGATGAACGTGGACCCGTTCTCCTGGATGATATACCGGTCCTTGTCGGCCGGCTTCCAGATCTCGATGGTATACTGCCCGTGGAGGATGTAGGAGAGCTCTTTTAAGGCCTCCTCTACGTCCTCGATCTTCCGGAAGTATTTCGCCACTTCGTGGCCATACTTCCGCCCGGCGCGGTAGGTGACCGCGTTCGCCCCCCTCCCGGCGATCTCCTCAAGGGACCGGATGATGAGCCCGTTCAGCTTCATGAGGCCATGGAGCGTGTCCTCCAGTTCCTCCGGCGGGGGTATGCACTGGAGCGGCACATCCTCGGACCGGTACACGGCGGGAGCGGAACCGGCGTCCTTGCCCAGGGGGACGGTGCCGTCCGCCATCAGATCACCCGGTTCAGCATCTCGCAGACGCGGATGTCGATATAGTGCCGCCGCGAGGGATGGACGCCCCGGTGCTCCAGGGCCTGGGCAGGGCAGATCTCGTGGCAGGAGAGGCACCCCATGCAGCTCGCCGCACGGACGGGGACAGAGACAGAATCCCGCAGTTCGTAGACCTGCATCGGGCAGTCCTTGACGCAGAGGCCGCAGCCGTTGCAGGCATTCTCGTCAACCCGGATCTCAATCACGGAAAACAACCTTATCCGGGTACATGGGAGGTGATCGGTTAAATATCTTGTATCACTCCGGTTTTTCCTGTGTCCAAACCGCCAGGAATAAAGTGATCCTCCGGAAAATAACTGGTACCGATGATCCTCCCACTCCTGATCGGGGCCCTTGCCATTGGGATCACCCTCCTCTATGCCTCGGTGCTGGACCTCCGGGACCGCCGGGTGCCGGTCCGGACATGGTACCCCATGCTGATCGTGGCGGTCCCCATGGTTCTCCTCACGTATGCGGGGCTCTTTTCCCGGGACTGGAAAGTGGCCCTCACGTACCTCCTCCTCTCCCTCCTCTTCTCCGCGGTCTTCTACCTCTTCGCCTATTTCCGCCTCTTCGGCGGGGCCGATGCCTATGCCCTGATCTTCATTTCCTGCTGTGTCCCCCTCTTCCCCTCACGTCCCCTGTGGGGGTACCCCCCCCTGGGGTTCCTGCCCTTCTCGGTCCTCGTGAACGCCGTGATCCTGAACCTGGTGACACCCCTGGGGATCGCCCTCCACAACCTCCGGAAGGGGAACCGCGCCCCCCTCCCCTATCCCTTCTTCGGGTTCCCGGTCCCCGGCGATGGGATCCAGCGCACCTTCGGGTTCGTGATGGAGGAGTTTGAGGAGACACCCGAAGGGCTCCGGCGGCAGTTCATCCCCATCGGGACGGCCCTCTCCCGGATGATGAAGGGGGAGGGCAGGATCTATACAAGGGATCTCCGGGAGCACCCGGAGCAGTATGCGAAAGAGCTGGCCCTCTACCGGAGGGCAGGGCAGGTCTGGATCTCCTACGGGGTGCCGTTCATCGTGCCCATCGCCGCGGGGTTTTTCACGGCCCTGATCTTCGGGGATATCCTTTACGAGGTGCTGAGCCTGTTCGCAGGAGCATGAGCCATGGAACTGACGTTTACCGATGACCTGATCCCGGTGGTGGTGGTGGACCACGGATCCCGGGAAGTGCTGATGGTGGCATGGGCGAACCGGGCGGCGGTGGATCTCACGCGGTCCACGGGCTATGCCCACTACTACTCCCGGAGCCGGAAGAAGCTCTGGAAGAAGGGGGAGGAGAGCGGCCACCTGCAGCGCGTGGTCCGGATTCTCGTGGACTGCGACGGGGACACGCTCCTCTTCGAGGTGGAGCAGGAGGGGGCCGCCTGCCACACGGGGCACTACTCCTGCTTCTTCCGCACACTGGACGGCCGGGAGATCGCGAGGAAGGTCTTCGACCCCGACCAGGTGTACCGGAAGTAGATGGAGTATCTCACCTTTTCTCTGATTCTATTCTGAATTTGAAGTGGGACCTGTCACCAAAATATTGAGTACTGCCGGGACGCTCTCGGGGGCTCCGCACCCGCCGCGTGGGCACCCCCCGGTGTATGGGATCCCGCTTCTGTGGGATTCCGGTAACCGAAGGGGCGACTATCTTCACGGGGGAGGGGCCGGGAGGGGGCTGGCCCCCTCCCGCTGCACATGACCGGATCGGTCGTTTTGTGAATTTGGAGTGCGACCTGCTCGTCAAATATGAGTACTGCGGGGACGCTCTCGGGGGCTCCGCCCCCGCCGCGTGGGCGCCTCCCCCTGTCGGTTTCCGGGATGAGCGTACTCAACGGCTCTGGCTATCTTCACGGGGAGGGGCCGGGAGGGGGCCGGCCCCCTCCCGCAGCATGCGCACGGTACACTGAATCCAAGTGGATTACGATTCTCATTACCCGGAACAAAAAAGAAAGGAAATTATACCGAACCCGAGATACCTCTTCCACATCAGGGCACGAGAATGGATACAATACGCCCTGATCCGATAGGAAAAGACCCGAGGTGTGAGGTTTTTATGAAACTGGTGCCGGATACCAGTGCGGTGATCGACGGCCGGATCACCGGCATGTTAAAGACCGGGGAATACAAGGATGCCACGATAATCATCCCCGAGGCCGTGGTGGCTGAGCTGGAAGCACAGGCGAACCAGGGTCGGGAGATAGGATTCCTGGGGCTCACGGAGCTCCAGGAGCTCTCCCGGATGGCCAGGGACGGGACCGTGAAGATCCAGTACGTGGGGGAACGCCCCACCCTGGACCAGGTGAAGCTGGCCAGCGGCGGCGAGATCGATGCCATCATCCGGAACGCGGCCATCGAGGCGGGCGCCCGTTTCATCACGAGCGATATCGTCCAGGCCGAGGTGGCCAAGGCCAAGGGGCTGGATGTCCTGTACTTAAAACCCCAGATGGGGGAATTCCCTCCCCTGGGGATCGAGCAGTACTTCGATAACCAGACCCAGGCCGTGTACCTGAAGGAGCGGATGCCCCCTCTGGCCCGGAAGGGGACCATGAAGGAGATGCGTCTCGTGAAGATCCGGGATGCCCCTTCCATGGAGTACGAGCTCAGGGCCATGGCACAGGAGATCCTGGAGCGGGCAAAGCGGGACCCCACCGGCTTCATCGAGATGGAAAAGCGTGGGGTCACCGTGGTGCAGATCGGGGCCATGCGGATCGCCATCGCCCGGAAACCCTTCTCCGACGGGACCGAGATCTCGGCGATCCGTCCCCTCAGGTCCATGAAGCTGGAGGACTTCCAGAAGAACGGGATTTTAAAGAAACGCCTGATCGGGGACAAGCGGGGGGTGCTGATCGCCGGGCCACCGGGATCCGGGAAGACCACCCTGGCCCAGTCCATTGCCACGTTCCTGTCAGACCACGGATTCATCGTGAAGACGATGGAAGCCCCCCGGGACCTGCAGGTGCCGGACCAGATCACCCAGTACACATCTCTGGAGGGATCCATGCAGGGCACGGCCGAGGTGCTGATGCTGATGCGCCCCGAGTACGTGGTCTTCGACGAGCTGCGCCGGAACGAGGATTTCGGTATCTTCACCGACATGCGCCTGGCCGGGATCGGCATGGTGGGGGTGGTCCATGCCCTGGAGGTGAAGGATGCCCTCCAGCGGTTCCTGGCCCGGGTGGACTTCTCGGTGCTCCCGCAGGTGATCCATACGATCTTCTTCATGACCGACGGGGAGATCACCCGGGTCTACGAACTGGACCTGGGCCTCCGGGTCCCCGCCGGGATGAGCGGGGAAGTGCACACGAAACCGGTGATCTCGGTCCGGAACCAGGAGACCGGCGAGACGGAGCTGGAGATCTTCCGGTACGACGGCGAGACGATCCTTCTCCCCGCCCGCCGCGAGGAGGGCGCCGCCGCCCCGGCACCGGCACAGAAGGGCGAGGAGAAGGTGACCCGGAAGATAACGGAGAAGGAGATACAGCGGGAACTGGGCAGGTATACGGATGGGTTTGTGGACGTCCGGATGGTCACCGACACAAAGGCCGTCGTATACATCGACGACAAGGACGTCCCCGCCGCCATCGGGAAGGGCGGGAAGAACGTCTCGGGCATCGTGAACAAGCTTGGGGTCGGGATCGACATACGTCCCCGGACCGAGCTGGAAAAGCCGCCCCAGGAGGAGGAGATCCAGCTGGAGGGGGGTGTCCGGGTGAAGACCGACCGGAAGAACCTGGCCATAATCGCTCCCGAGTACCGGGGGAAGATCGTGGATCTCTTTGCCGGGAAGGAGTACCTCTTCACCGCCACGGTGGCGGAGGAAGGGGAGATCCACCTGGCCAGGTCCAGCACCATTGCCCAGGAACTGCTCCGCAGGCTTCAGAACGGCGAGGCCATCCGGCTCAGGCCGGTGTGAGAGGAGGCTACAGGGATGGAGAAGGCACTGGACCTCAGGGATCTGGAGGGGCGGTTCTCGGCCCGGTGGGGGAAGGAATTCGAGGCCGATCCCTCGGGGAAGGAGAAGTACTACGTGAACGTGGCGTTCCCGTACCCCAGCGGGGCCATGCACGTGGGCCACGGCCGCACCTACACGGTGCCGGACATCATCGCCCGGTTCCACCGGATGCTCAGCCGGCAGGTGCTCTTCCCCATGGGGTTCCACGTGACGGGAACACCCGTCATCGGCATCTCGCGCCGGATCGCGAAGAAGGACGAGAAGGCGGTCTGGCTCTACCGGGACCTGTACCGGGTGCCGCCCGACGTTCTGGAGACCTTCACTGATCCCATGGTGATCGTCCGGTACTTTGCGGGCGAGTACGAGCAGATCATGCGCCGGCTGGGGCTCTCCATCGACTGGCGACGCCGGTTCATCACCGTGGATCCCCAGTACAGCAAGTTCATCGAGTGGCAGTACGGCCACCTCTCCCGGAAGGGCTACGTGGTGAAGGGCGTTCACCCGGTGAAGTACTGTCCCCAGTGCGAGAACCCCGTGGGGGACCACGATC
>JAJRDC010000183.1 GCA_028678635.1 Methanomicrobiales archaeon | reverse complement strand
GGATGAAGTGGATCCTGTTCCTTGTCTGCATCATTATCTTCCCTCTCATCCCCATCATCTCCGGATACCAGGTTGACGTCATGCGGGGGAAGAAACCTGCCCCCGAGTTGAAGGGCTTCCTCAAACTCTGGATCGACGGACTGAAATATTTCGTGATTGGGTTCCTCTGGATGCTTCCCGCCGTGATTGTGTTCCTTGTCTTCCTCCTGCCCTTCATACCGGCCATCACGAGCGGATACATGCAGTCAATACTGATGGCTGCCGGGGCGGCGGTCATTGGTCTCCTTCTGGCTATTGTCGTGGCATTCATTATGAACCTCTTTGCTATCATCGGCGTCATCCGGTTCGCCCGTACAGGGAGCATGGGGCAAGGCTTCAGCCTCAGTGCCATCCTTGCCACGATCCGGGGGATTGGCTGGGGTACCTACATCTTCGCCCTGATCGCACTCTGGTTCGTTGTATTCGCCATCAGCTTTATCCTGAGCCTGATCCCGTACCTCGGATTTGTTCTCCTCCTCATCGTGGCCCCCGCCGTCGCCATCCTTGTGGCCAGGTACCAGTCCCAGCTCTACGACAGCGCCGGCCCGGCCCCCGCGGCCTGAATCCATTCCCTCCATTTTTTCGGTACTGCAGGCGCATGCCGGGAGGAACCGGGGATCATCGCACCGTTCCGGTCACTATTATGCAGCTTCTGCTGCCTGTGAGGTAAGGATTTCCCATGGAGATCGAAGCCTCACTCAGGGATGCATTCAGCTACGGGCTGGATGGCATCAGGAGGAAGGGGGTCTGGGTCTTTGTCGCGGTCTGGATCCTGTTCCAGGCCATCGGGCTCTATGTCACAAAGGACCTCATCCTTCAGCTGGGAACAGCGGATCCGGCCGCCACGAACCTCACGGTCGCCCAGCTGTTCGGGATCTTTTCGAGCAGGATTCCCCTGCTGGTGTTCAGCGTCATCACGGGTTTTATCGTCTACCTCTTCATGTCGGGTTATGAGGTGCGGGTTCTCTCGGGGATCACACCGGCGCCGGAATTCAGTGGATGGTGGCAGATGTTTTTGGATGGGTTGAAGCTTACCGTTATCTGGATCGTCTATTCGCTTCCCGTCGTTCTCCCGGTCGCCGTAGTCTCGTATATCTACCTGGCGCCGGCGTTCCGGATGATGATCGGGGTGCTGAACAGCACCGGGGGCTCCTTCGTTGCCACCGATGCTGACGCGTTTGGCCACCTGATCCTGTCCTGGGGGGTTTCCCTTGTGCTCCTCCTGCCGTTTCTCCTGGTCCTTGGCATCCTCATCGTCCTGTTCGGAACCCTCGGTTCCGTCCGCTTTGCACGGACCGGGACCATGCCGGAGGCCTTCCGGTTCGGCCCCATCCTGGCCCACATCCGCAGGCTGGGCTGGGTCTCCTACCTTGTTGCCCTCGTGGTCCTTTTCCTGGTGCTTCTTATCGTCGGGGGCCTTGCCAGCGTTGTACTGGGCCTCCCTGCGATCCTCGTGATCGCGGCGGCCGGATCTGTCTCCCCCTGGGTAGCCCCCGTCATGAACTCCGTCACCACGGTTCTCCAGAGCCTACTGCAGCTGTACATGGTCATCGTGTCTGCACGGTTCATTGCCCTCCTGTACGAGAGCGTTTCCTCGGACGTGTGACCCCTCCCGGTCCCCTTTTTCTCCCGCAATCCCCATCACGCAGGGATTTCTCCCCGCAGTGGTGGCCCTGCTCCTCAATCTTTAAATAGGATCTTCCCCCACTCCTTTCCGGTGCACACCATGAGGGATTGTTTTATTCGCTGAAGGAATCCGCTTTTTTGACACCACCCTGCGCGACGGCGAACAGACGCCGGGTGTCTCGTTAACGCCGTCCGGAAAGCTCGAGATTGCCACGAAACTGGCCGATGTGGGAGTCCACGTCATAGAGGCCGGTTCGGTGGCCGCATCGGAAGGGGAACGGGAGGCCATCCGCCTCATTGCAGATGCCGGCTTATCCCCCGAGATCTGCACCTACGTCCGGGCCCTCCGGGAGGACATCGACATGGCCGCGGAGTGCGGCGTGGACTCGATCCACCTCGTGATCCCGGTGAGCGATCTCCACATCCAGAAGAAGCTTCGAAAGACGAGAGAGCAGGTATGCCAGATGGCCTGGACGGCGGTGGAGCACGCGAAGGAGCGGGGGCTCATCGTGGAGCTCTCCGGCGAGGATGCCTCCCGGGCGGACCAGGCGTTCCTCCGGGAGATCTTTGCCGAGGGCGTCCGTCGGGGAGCGGACCGGCTCTGCTTCTGCGATACGGTGGGGATCCTGACCCCGGAACGGACGGTAGAGATGATGCCACCGCTCGCGGCCCTGGCCCCGCTCTCCATCCACTGCCATGACGACCTGGGGGTGGGGATGGCCAACACGCTCGCTGCCCTGAAGGCAGGGGCCACCTGCGCCCATACCACGGTGAACGGCCTGGGGGAGCGGGCCG
This sequence comes from Methanomicrobiales archaeon, assembly GCA_028678635.1. The sequence goes on along the minus strand of JAJRDC010000183.1, from coordinate 843 downwards.
GGAACACCGCGTTTGAGGAGCTGGTCATGGCACTGGAGGTGCTGTACGGGTACCGGACCGGCATCCGTACCCAGGAGCTCTACCACCTTTCCACGCTGGTATCCCGGCTCACCGGCGTCCCCCTGCCTACCAATAAGGCCATCGTGGGCGAGATGGCCTTCACCCACGAGAGCGGGATCCATGCCCACGGGATCCTCCGGGACTCCCGGACCTACGAGCCCATCACGCCGGATCTCGTGGGCCGCCGCCGGCGGATCGTGCTGGGCAAGCACTCCGGCTCCGCGTCCGTCCAGGCGGCCCTGGACGAGATGCACTACACCGCTGACGAGAAACAGCTCAGGGAGATCGTGGCACGAATCAAGGCCCTGGGCGACCAGGGGAAACGCGTCACCGATGCCGATCTCATGGCCATCGCCGAGGCGGTGCTGGGTCTCGCATTCACCCCTGCCCTCTCTCTCAAGCAGTTCACGGTGGTCTCGGGGAGCCACGTGGTGCCCACCGCGTCGGTGACCCTGGTCGTGAACGGGAAGGATGTCACCGGTGCATCGACGGGAAACGGTCCTGTCGATGCCGCGGTCGAGGCGCTCCGCCGCACCGTTGCCGCGGCCGGGGACATCCGCCTGGAGGAGTACCACGTGGACGCCATCCGGGGCGGGACGGACGCCCTCGTCGAGGTTACGGTAAGGTTAAGTAAGGACGGAAAGATACTTACGTCTCGCGGAGCCCGCACCGACATCATCATGGCCAGCGTCGAAGCAGTCATTGCGGGCATGAACCGGCTGCTGGGTGAGGAGAATGAAGACCGGAGCAAAGATACTCGTTGAGGGGCTCCAGCGGGAGGGA
>JAJRDC010000311.1 GCA_028678635.1 Methanomicrobiales archaeon | reverse complement strand
TCAAGCGGGGCTACCTCCCGCAGGAAGGCCACATCCCCTGGATCTTTGCCTCGGCCCATTCCGCCCGGCGGGAGTTCGAGGCGCTCCAGAGCCTCCACCCGCAGGTCCCGGTTCCCCTTCCCATCCTCAGGAACCGGAACCTGGTGGTGATGGGCTGGGTGGAGGGAGCGACCCTGAACCGCTGCACGGTCGATGAGCCCCTGCCCGTGCTGGAGGAGATCCTGGGCCACGTGGCCGCTGCGTACCGGATCGGGGTCATCCACGGGGACCTCTCGGAGTTCAACATCATGACGGACGGGGAACGGCTGGTCCTGATCGACTGGCCCCAGTGGGTGGAACCCTCCCACCCCAACGCAGAGGAGGTCCTCCGGAAGGATCTCGAGAACCTGCTGGCCCACTTTGCCCGGAGGTATGGCCTCGAGTATCCCGTCGGCGAGGCGATGGCGGAGGTGACCGGGTGAGGGTCTTTGGGATCGACGTGGTGAAGGGATCGGTTCGCTCCCGCTCCCGGAGGCCGGTCTACGCCCTGGTGCGGATGGATGACGGGGAGATCCTGGGAGAGCAGCGGGTGACCCGGTTCCGGCTCCTGAAAGATCTTGCCGCCGAAAAGCCTGATATTCTCGCCGTGGACAGCATCCAGGAGATCGCCCGCGACCAGCACGAGCTGTACGCGTTCCTGCAGGCGCTCCCTGCCGGCATCCGGCTGGTCCAGGTGACGGGCGGGGAGCGGCCCGAGACCCTTGGCAAGGTGGCGGCCCGGTACAACATCTCCTTTGACCGGCTCGATCCCGCCGACGAGGCCCGCACCATCGCCCGGATCGCGTCCCTGGGGGGAGGCTCGGAGGTGGTGGCCTTTGAGAACGCGACGGACGTGGTGGTCTCCCGCCACCGGTCCATCGGCAAGGGTGGCTGGAGCCAGAACCGGTACACCCGGAAGATCCACGGGGCTGTCCTCTCCCGGGCCCGGGAGATCGAGGATCTCCTCTCCTCGGCAGGCCTGCGGTGTACCAAGAAGGAAACCCGGGCCTTCGGCGGGGCCAGCCGGGTCGTCTTCCAGGTCCCGGCCCCCCGGGAACTGGTGCCGGTCCCCAGCCACCGGGGCACGGACGTCCAGGTGCGGGTCAGCGGGAGGAAGGCCGACCGGATCCGGTTCCGGCCCCTGGAGGGGGGGTCCCGCTACCTGGTGGTGGGGATCGACCCGGGCACCACCACCGCCATTGCTGCCCTGGATCTGGACGGTAAGGTGGTCCACCTCTCCAGCTCCCGCCAGCGCCCCATGTCCGAGGTGATCGAGGCCCTCTACCGGGCGGGGAAGCCCCTGGTCATCGCCTCGGACGTGAAGGAGATGCCCTTCTCGGTGGAGCGGATCCGGCGGGCATTCTCCGCCGTGGGCTACACGCCCCGGGAGGACCGGACCGTGGAGGAGAAGGCAGAGCTGGTGGCCGGGCTCGAGTACGGGAACATCCACGAGCGGGACGCCCTGGCCGCTGCCATCGATGCGTTCCGGTACTACCGGAACCGTCTCCAGAACGCCCTCCGGAGGGTGCCTCCCGGTGTGGACCTGGACCGGGTCCGGGCCGGGATCATCCGGGGACGGTCCCTGGAGCAGGTGCTTGGGGGGATGAAGCCTGCCAGGCCGGAAAAGGAGGAGGCGGCGGCCGAACCGGTGCCCGGGACCCTGAAGGACGAACGGGTGATGGTGCTTGACGGCACGGTAAAGCGGCTGAAGGCCTACGTGGCCGAGCTGCAGGAAGAGGTGAAGGCCAGGGACCGGGCCCTGGGCCGGCTCCGGGAGCGGCAGGGGCACCTGCAGGCGGCCTGGAGGCAGCAGCTCCGGAGGGACGCGGAGATCGTCCGGCGGGATTCCCTGATCCAGGACCTGCGCCGGAGGCTCCGGAAGGAGGAGCGGAAGAACCGGGCCATGCACCGCCGGATCGAGCGGATGCGCCGGCCGGAGGCACCCGTGGAGGGGGGAGGGGGCGTTCCCGTGAAGGTGCTGGAGAGCCTGACCCGTGACGCAGTGCAGCGGCTGGAGACCGGGCAGGGGATCGACGGGGGAGACCTGCTCGCTGTGGCAAAAACAGCGGGGTGGGGAAGGAGCGTGATCCGGGACCTGGCCGAACGGGGGGTCCGGGCCCTCATCGTCCCCGCCGTCGCCGGCCAGGAACCCGATCCCCAGCTGGTGGCCGTCTGCCGGGAACTGCCCCTCCCCCTCCTTTCGGAAGGGACGGTGGGCCTCCGGCTGAAGGGGAAGACCGGGAGCGCGGATCCCCGGGCCCTTGACGAGGCGTTCCGCCGATGGGAGGAGGGGCAGAAGGAACGGGAACGGGAGGAGAAGAAGGCCATGGTGGAGTACATCTTCCGGGAGTACCGGACCGAGCGGGAGAAAGAGGTGAGGAAGGGTGGATGACCGGGGGCTGCTCGCCGGGATCCTGGATCTCGTGGACCGGGAGCAGGCCGGGGATGACTGTGCCGTCCTCCCCTGCGGGGACGGGCTGCTCGTGGTCACCACCGACATGGTCCACGAGGCCACCGATTTCCCCCGGGGGATGACGGAGTGGCAGAAGGGCTGGATGGCGACGGCGGTCACCATCTCGGACATCGCCGCCATGGGAGCAAGGCCGGTGGCGCTCCTCGTGGCCGCCGGGCTGGACCGGCCGAGGCGGCTCCGACCCCTGATGGAGGGGGCCGCCGCCTGCTGCCGCCGGTACGGGGCGGCCATCGTGGGGGGTGACATCGACAGGCACGGGGAGCTGACGGTGGTTACCACCGGACTCGGCACCGTGGATCCGGGGAGGATCGTGCGGAGGCGGGGCTCCCGGCCCGGCGACCTGGTCGGCATCACCGGTGTGCCCGGCCGTGCCCAGGCGGCGCTGGAGGGTCACCCGCAGTTCTGGACGCATCTCGTCGAGCCGCAGCCCCGCGTGGAGGAAGGAATAGCGCTCGCAGAGGCCGGGGCCACCGCCATGATGGATACGAGCGACGGTCTCTCCCTCTCCCTCCACGACCTGCAGGCCGTGAACGACTGCGGGTACGTTATCGAGTCCCGGCTCCTGCCCCTCCCTGAAGGGGTCCCGGAGGAGAAGGCCTGTTCCCTGGCCCTGTTCGGCGGCGGGGACTACGACCTCCTCTTCACGATCCCGCCGGAACGGTTCCCGGTGCCCGGGGTGGACGCCCGGATCATCGGCCGGGTGGTGCGGGAGCGGGGTGTCCTTCTGGACGGGGAGCCCCTCCCTGCCCGGGGGTATGCCCATATCTGGGAGGAAGGTGAAGGGCTGCCATAGCGGTCCCGTTTTCCTCCTGCAGGAGGTCACCGGAGGGTGAGCCGGGATCTCTCCTGGCTAAGCAGATCCCCTTGATCGTGGAGGGCATCTCCCCACAAAATTAATGAAAAATGCTGTTCTTCTCCGGAACCGAAAGGGTGGCTACGTCAATATCAGAATCAACGTCAAAAAATAGCTGCAAACAAATGATAACTATTATATATTACATATGGGTCATTGTAAATCATCACAACCTGACGGTACCGGCCCTCTGCCCGATCCGGGCGGTGTGAACGCGGAGTACCGGCAGGGGGGGTTGTCACATGTTCCCGAAGACCATGGTTCTGCTTGTGCTGGCAGTACTGCTTCTGGGGTGCATGTCACCCGTGGCTGCGGTTACGAATACTGCCACCGGCGACACGGTTGCCGGCGCATCGAACACCGCCGATGCGCATGCCGCCGTCACCGCGGGTGCGTCGTCACTGGAGTAGG
>JAJRDC010000231.1 GCA_028678635.1 Methanomicrobiales archaeon | reverse complement strand
TCTTCGTGCTGGAGGCCAACCCCCGGGCCAGCCGGACGGTGCCCTTCGTCTCCAAGGCGACGGGCATCCCGCTCGCCAAGGTGGCCGCCAAGGTGATGATGGGGCTCCGGATCCGTGACCTGGGGGTCCGGGTTCGCCCCATCCACCACGTGGCAGTGAAGGAGGTGCTCCTCCCCTTTAACAAGCTCCCGGGCGTGGACACGGTCCTTGGTCCCGAGATGAAGTCAACGGGCGAGGTGATGGGGATCGACTACGACTTCGGCCGGGCCTACTATAAGGCCTGCATTGCCGCCGACAACGAGATCCCCACGGAGGGGAAGGTCTTCATCTCCCTCTCCGGGGACCAGCGGGCAGAGATCGCACCGGTGGCAAAGAAACTCGTCTCCCTGGGCCTGGAGCTGATGGGGACCAGCGGCACTGTGGAGTTCCTGAACCAGGAGGGCCTCGAGGCGCAGATGGTCCGGAAGGTGCAGGAAGGGTCCCCCAACGTGATCGACATGATCCGCCGGGGCGAGGTGAGTCTTATCATCAACACCCCCAAGGACAAGCAGTCCAGGCAGGACCACTACCAGATCATGCGGACCGCCGTGGACTACGGGATCCCGTACATCACTACGATCCAGGCGGCCCGGGCGGCCGCCCAGGCCATTGATGCCATCCGGAAGGAGAAGGTCACCCTCGAGCCGCTGGGACACTACATCGGTGGCTGAGGGGGCCCGTGGCCCCCCCGTCTGACCCACCATTTATATCGCCGGACACGAAACCTGATACAATCACCCGACGGGAAAGGGGACCCGGCACCAGGATCCCTGCACCCGGGGTCGCTCCGGAGGCGTTTCACGGATGGGAAAGGGAACCATAGTACTCGCATACAGCGGCGGGCTGGATACCTCGATCTGCATCCCGCTCCTGCGGGAACGGTATGGCTATGACCGCGTCGTCACGGTGGTCGTGGACGTGGGACAGCCCGAGGACGATCTCCGCACCGCGGCTGAGAAGGGACAGAAGCTGGCCGACCACCATGTCACCATTGACGCCAGGGAGCAGTTCGTGGACGGTTACGTCTTTCCCTCCCTCAAAGCCAACGGGTCCTACGAGGGATACCCGCTGGGGACCGCCCTCGCCCGGCCGCTGATCGCTGAGGAGACCGTGAAGGTGGCCAGGCAGGAAGGGGCCGCGGCTGTGGGGCATGGCTGCACGGGCCGGGGGAATGACCAGCTCCGGTTCGATTTCACCATCCGGAGCGCCGGCCTGGAGGTTGTGGCCCCCATCCGGGAGCTGAACCTGACCCGGGAGTGGGAGATCGAGTACGCCCGGAAGCACGGGATCCCGGTGCCGTCGGTGAACAGGGAGAATCCCTACAGCGTGGACGAGAACTGCTGGAACCGTTCCATTGAGGGCGGCCGGCTGGAGGACCCGGCGTTCCACCCCCCGGAGGGGATCTACCGCTGGACCGTCTCCCCGGAGAAGGCAGCGGACCGGCCCGAGATGGTGACCATCGCCTTCGAACGGGGGATCCCCGTGGCCCTGAACGGGAACCGGATGCAGGGATACGACCTTGTGCAGGAGATGAACCTGCGGGCGGGCCGGAACGGTGTCGGGCGGAACGACATGATCGAGGACCGGATCCTGGGCCTGAAGGCCCGGGAGGTGTACGAGCACCCGGCGGCGACAGCCCTTCTCGCAGCCCACCGGGACATCGAGCAGCTGGTGCTGACCCGGCAGGAGCTGGCCTTCAAGGCCATGGTGGATGCGAAGTGGTCCGAGCTGGCCTACATGGGCCTCGTGCGGGAACCCCTGTTCCAGGCCCTGAACGCCTTCATCGGGACAACCCAGGAGCGGGTGAACGGCACGGTGGACCTCCAGCTCTACAAGGGGTCCGCCCGGGTGGCAGGCCGCTCCTCCCCTTACGCCATCTACTCCACGGATCTCGTCTCCTTCGACTCCACCTGCATCGACCAGTGCCACGCGGAGGGGGTCTCCCGGTACCACGGGATCCAGGCCCAGTTCCTGGAACGCCTCCGCAAGCCGAAGTAGCCGCGCCCGGGGATGGGGCCGGTGGGGGCGAGAGGCGAATCTCACCTTTTATGTTTGTGGTCGTTCCGTGGGTAAGACATCCGCAGGGGCTCGCCGCCCCCGCCACCCTGCATGAAGTATCTTGTGACTATCGCTGATCGGTGAATTTCATACGCGGAGTACTACCGGGACGCTCTTGGGGGCTCCGCCCCCGCCTCGTGGGCATCCCCCGGGGAGGTTGAGATGATCTTCGGTTGAACCAATTTAGTCATCCATCCTCATCGGGGGAGGGTCCGGGAGGGGGTTGATCCCCTCCCGCACCATGTCACGGTTCCCTGATATGCATGCAAGGGATAACCGTGTGTCACCTGTCCGGATAGGGTGGCGCGCCCATGGGTAGGGGGACGCAGTCCTCACGAGGACCAAACCACCGCTAAGTTTCTATCTGGTATAAGGGATGATTCACTCGAAAAAAAGTGAGAAGGTTATGCGACCTTCTTCCCGGCCCCGACTGCCGGGGTGCAGTCGAAGACATCGGCGACCTTCATGATGAGAAGGCCCTTCGCCGGGTACTTCTCGTTCTTGCCCTTGATCACCGCTTTTACCTTCTCATAGTCCGGGCCGCTCGTCTTCACCTCCACCGTGCCCTTCACCTGGAAACACTTCTTGGTGTCGGGATCCCAGAAAGAGATCGCCATCTTCGGGTTCTCCTTCACGTTCGCCAGGGTCTTCAACATGTAGTTGTCCCCCACCCAGATCGTATCAGGGCCGGCGACCTGGACGAACGCAATGGGGGCCACGTTGGGCACCCCTGCCTTGGAGGCCGTTGCCACGTGGAAGATCTTGTTCTTGGCAAATATTGCCTTCATCTCGTCAGTGAGCTTCGCCATCAGTACACCTCGGTTTCTCTCCCGCGCATGCAGGGAACGGGCAGGTGAGCCCTCCCTGGGGCATATGGGACTCTCCCGTTTCCCCTATATATCGGTATTGACCCGCAGGGAGAGAGAGAGAGTTCTCCGGTCTGACTTCAGCCCCTCTTGACCGCAGAGACCTTGAGGGACTGGACCACGGTCGCGATAGCACGCAGTTCCGCCGGCCCAATCGCCATATCCCCCATCACTGCCTGCAGTGTCCCGTCATTGGCCAGGCAGTCCAGTGGGAAGGCCTCCTCTCCCTGGATCTCCACCTGCGAAAAGCCTGCCGCCCGGATGGCAGCCAGGTACCCCTCCTTCTGCATCGCGCCGGAAAGGCAGCCAATATAGGCTCCCACGGACTGCTGCACCTGCTCCGGGAGTTCCCCTACAAGGACAATATCCGAGACCATCAGCCTGCCGCCGGGCCGGAGCACCCGGAACGCCTCGGAAAATGCCTTTTTCTTGTCCGGTACCAGGTTGATGACGCAGTTGGAGATGATCACATCCACGCTGTCCCGTTCCACGGGCAGGTGTTCGATCTCCCCCAGACGGAACTCCACGGTGCGGTACCCGCCCTTCTCCGCGTTCTCACGGGCCCGGGACACCATTTCCGGCGTCATGTCAACACCGATCACCCGTCCATTCGCACCGACGCGCTTCGCGGCCAGGAAACAGTCGAACCCTGCACCGGATCCCAGGTCCAGCACCGTCTCGCCCGGCCGGAGGGATGCGAGGGCCACGGGGTTCCCGCACCCCAGGCCCAGGTTGGCCCCGTTCGGCACCGATGCCATCTCCTCATCGCCGTACCCGATCTTCCTGCTGATCTCCCCTGCCAGGTCAGTACCTCCGCAGCAGGGGGACGGGCCGCAGCACGAGCACGGTTCATCCTGCCGTGCGATCTTCCCGTATCCCTGCCGGACAGCCTTCTTCAGGTCCTCATCCCGCGTCATGATCTCACCCCTTCCGCCGACTCTCCAAGGAGCGGTCCCACGAGGCCCTTCACCATGCCGGTGAACTCCGATGC
>JAJRDC010000299.1 GCA_028678635.1 Methanomicrobiales archaeon | reverse complement strand
ACCCTGCTCCGCGCGAAGTAAATCACGACTACACCCAGGATGAAGGCCACGGGCGAGAGGAGGGCGTTGTGGATCTCCACCGCCCACCAGAACGCCCCCACTTCAAGGAGGATGATCAGCCCAAGGATGATGTAGAAGGTGTTCCGCCTCATCATTCACCGCTGTATACAATACTGTACATTTTGTATATAATATATATCGTTCCCCGCCTCTTCTCCGGAACAGTGGGGATTATCTGGGGTGATGGAGGAGAGACAATGGGAAGGAGGAAGGGAAGGTGACGGGCAGATGACGTTCCGGTGCCGGATCTGCGGGGAGTGCTGCAGCCACCTGGGGCTGGTCCACGTCATCCGGGAGGATCACGGGAATCACGTGTACTCCCTGCTGAACCGGTATTCGGGCGACGTGACCCGGGTCTCCGTCGACCCTGACAAGATACACCTGCTCGGGGACCGGAGCATCTTTGAGAGGGAACCGGAGGCCTGCCCGTTTCTCCGCGACGACCCGGCCCGTGATCGCGTCTGCTGCATCGTGCATGCCACCCGGCCGGACATCTGCAGGGAGTTCCAGTGCTGGCGGCTCCTGATCCTGGACAGGGAGGGTCGCCAGGCCGGGCGTGTGATGGGGAGCCGGCACCTGAGCACCGCGGACCCTTCACTTGCGCGGTTCTGGGAGGAACGGATCGGGCCGATCCCAGGGGAGAGCGACGCGGCCTGGGACCTGCGCGTGGAACAGGTGCTCGGCGAGGCCGGGTACCGGGTGGTGAGGGGAGACCCCTGAGAGCCGGACCATTTATCAACCGGTATTCCTATCGCTCTGCATGAAATTCGCAGGTGTGTTCCTGGTTGTTCTCGGGATACTGGCAGTGATTCTCGCGGCTGGCTGCACTGTCCCCGGCACCCGTCCTGAAGCACGGTCGGAGGTCACGGATCTTTCGGCCGCGCTCGACCGGTTCACGACCGGTACGAACACCACCCTGCAGGGGACGGATCGCGCCCTTGCATCGGCGGTGGCGGACCTCGGCCGCACCGGGATCTCGGGTCCGGAAGCGAACGCCACCCTTGGGCGGATCGCGACCTCCCTGCCGCTCACGGAGGATGCCATCACGATCTCGGCGGAGGGCCGGATCGCGGCCGTGATGCCCGAGAAGTACCGGGGAGCGGTCGGGGTGTATGTCGGGAACGAAAGCCACAACCGGCAGGCCCTGCAGGAGAAGAGGCCCCTCATGTCCCCTGTCTTTCCGGCGGCCGAGGGATTCGACGCCGTCTCGATCCGGTGGCCGGTGACGGATGAAAACACGGGGGTATACCTGGGGCTGGTCTCAGTCCTCGTCGACCCGCAGCGGCTGCTTGCTGACCAGGCCGACCGTGCGCTCGCGGGCACCAACTTCACGGCATGGGCGATCGACACCGACGGCCGCCTGATCTACGACCGCGAGCCCGCGGGGCTCGTCGGCAGGAACATGATCACGGACCCGGCCTTCGCGGGCTACCCCGAGCTGGTGGCGCTTGCAACGCGGATGACCATCGAACCGGCGGGAAGCGGCACCTACACCTTCACCCCGGAAGGCGGTGGTTCTCCTGTCAGGAAGGAAGCAGTCTGGGCAACGACAGGGCTCCACGGGACCGAATGGAGGCTCCTCGTGGCCCGCGAGGTCTAGGGGAGTCGGATGAGCCGGGCACCCGCCCGGCCTCCAGGATGAGATAATCGGCAGCCCTTTGCGAGGGATCGATCCCTGAGAAAGAATGAAGGGACTGTACATCCCATGGTTCCGGACGCAATGGAACCCGGAAAAAATCCCCGGAACCGTGCCGACATCCGTCCAGGGATGACGGTGGATATCGTCACCAAGGGTGACCAGCGGAGCGGCAGGACGGTGCGGGGCACCGTCAGGGAGATCCTGACAGGGTCCGGCTCACACCCGCACGGGATCAAGGTCAGGCTCACGGACGGCCGCGTGGGCCGGGTGAACGCCATCGTGGACCAGGGGGAGGAAAAGGAGGGCTGATCCGTTTCACCTTGCCTAGGGAATCAGGCTCTCAAGGGTGGTGTACCGGTTCCCGTACCGGATGTACACAAACACCCAGAGGATGAACATGAAGATCGATAGGAGGGCAATGCCGATGAAGTGGTATATCCTCCCCTTCACCAGGAAATACAGCGAGAGCGGGATCCCCAGCAGGGGACAGAGTGCCGACACAAGGTAGGTGGCGATGATTTCATTCCGCGATTCTTCCTCACGGGAAAACATGGATCCCATACGCTCACCCCAGATTCCTTCGTGTTCCGGGGGCCAGGATCTGACGATCCTGTCTGAAATCCGGAACCGCTGTCTGCATGAAGCTTGATAAAAATGGAATAAATACGTTCCCCCCTTTCGGGGCAGGAATCCGGCGCCCCGAACACGGGGCCGATCACATTTTTACTTCTATGACGATATTATGACCCTCCGAGGTCCCGATATTCTCGGTGGCGTGCGGTCCTGCTTCCAGCCACACGGACTGCCCTGCCTTAAGGTCAAAGGCATCGCTTTTTCCGTCGGGGAACGTTAATCTGAACCGGGCATCCTTTATCACATACACGACATGGTCATGCGGGTGGTCATGCATCGGCGCTTTCTCGCCGGCTTTCAGGTGAAGGTCCAGCACCCGCACCTTCCGGTTCTCCATGAGGAGCCGGTAGGCACCGGGGGCAGCCTTCAGAGCGTCGGGGATGGGTTTCATCCTTTTCCTCCCTTTGTTCCCCGGGTCATCCCCGGTATATTTATCATTGTTGCCACTTTTCAAATCCGGATGGCATGGAATGGCACTGCAGGACACGCAGGCACCCCATGGCGGAAGGCTCCATTCCCGCGGGAAGAGATCCCCGTGACAGAGGGATCGGGTTATTCGGGCACTATAAATTCATCCAATTTCCATGTGCCATCTTCAAACACGAACGGTATAGTCCGGGTGGAAGTCTCCCGGACACCCTGGTTGTTTTCGCCGATTTCCACGTCAATGGTTGCTGAATTTCCCTGAACGGTTTTTTTCAGAACCGTGTAATCCGTGAACGAGATATAGTTCCTGCCAGCGAAGTCCGATGCCGTGTTGTGTATTGCCGGTGACCCCACGGTACCGATGACCCGGTGCGAGAGCAGCCGGGATAATGCCGCATCGTCGACGAAGTTGAACGCGTAAAAATATTCCCTGAGGCTTGCCTCGGGATCGGTGGCCGTGGTTGAGGCAGGCATGGAAGGGGAAGGAACCGGACTCTGGTTCCCCGTTCCCGTTCCCAGGGGCGAAGTACATCCCGCGATCACGAGGGTAACAACACACATTCCGACGAGTCCCAGTTCCAGCTTTCCCATATGGGTGATGAGCAGAGTGATCTGGCATAAAAGTAACGTCGATCCTCCCGGTGAAGAGTGGGAAGCTCAGGGTAGATCGGTCCGGTACTCCATAAGGACGGGCAACACCATCCAATCCATAGCATTATCGTGAAGTACCTGGTATTTTCAGCTTAACACAAGCCGTGATGAAGTATGGAACAAATGAGGAAATTCGCTATTTTCCTAGTTATTTTCTATTGCTTATTGCAAGCAGGTTCGGCGATAAAGGTAGCCGACTTGGTGGTCACCCCGACAGACAATGTCCAGGTTGGCGATTCGGTCACAGCCCATGGGACCGTGAACCTGGGATCCAATAGCTGGGATGAGAGTAACTACCTGGAGTTGTATACCGAGCTAGATCGCCCCACCGTAAAATGGGAGTATGCCATCGGGATCAATGAGAAGTACCCTCCCGTTACTACCTCAGGCGGTCAGTACCTCAGGATAGACGGATGGTTGCTCTCCTACCCGGAGGATTTGTACGTCTCGGTGAAGTTTACTGTTGATGGAGTGGTGCCTGATAAGTCAGGGCAGCTGACGATTGTAAGGGTTCGGGAGATAGATGAGGATAACGATGTTGTGGGAACTGAGGTGATCAAGCAGTTGCCCATTCAAAATGGCGGTGAGATCACACCAACGCAGACGACATCTCCTCCTGTCACGACAACAGTGATACCCACAACGACCCCTACGGTTACCCCGACTACTCCGAGACCAACGGCATCGCCTTCTCCAACTCTGACAGGTACCATTCCTGTAACCCAAACTCCCACATCTGACCAAAGTGAACTGATCGAACAGCTCAAAAGACAGAACCAATTACTGGAGGAGCAAAACAAGAGATTGGCGGAACAAAGCGGCCTATTAGCCCAAATTATCAATTTATTCAAACGATTCTTTGGACTCTAGCCAGGTCCTACCCATAATCCAACAATTTGGAGAGTCGGAAAAATGGTAACAATGTCTGTGCACACAAAAAACGCGAAAAAAACATCCGAAATGCGAGGGAAGGGATTTGAACCCCCGAACTCCTACGAGATTGGACCCTGAATCCAACGCCTTTGACCTGGCTTGGCAACCCTCGCGCCCATAAACCTCTGTCACTGAAGGCATAAAAGTAGTGCTCTCTCGCCCGTGGGAGCACCGAAGGAGAGTCGTGATCCGAACAACAGGTGACCTCTCCACCATACCCTCCCCGTTCAATCGGGGCTGATCAGTGTCGGCCTGAAGGCTGACAACAGCAGCAGTGTATTCCTCGGCGTTCCACCGTCGGTACAAGGGAAAAACCACCAAAACCCTTAAGAACTGCCCCATGGAGACTCCGGAGTAAGAGCGGGTCCGGATGGTTCAGGGAAGGCACCTCACCCAGGCAAACGGCCTCCTCCTCCGGGGGGCCATCGGCATCGTCTTCGGTCTCCTGGCGGTGGGGGTGCCTGGCACGGTGACGGGCTGGGGCACAGCCGCCGCCGGCCTCGTCCTCATCCTCCTTTCGACCCTGACAGCCCTGATCGCCCTCTCCACCGAGCCCTCGGAACGGGAACGGAAGGGAACCCTGCTGCTCTTTCTCCTCTCCCTTGCTGCGGGGGGAGCTGTCATGTTTTCCTCAGGCCTCCGGGACCCGGTGTTCTTCTACGGCCTGGCCGGCTGGCTCTTTCTCACCGGGATCTCTGAATTCAGCCTGGCCTTTTCGGGTGACCTGCGGGATTACCAGGGAGTCATCGGGGTGAGCGGCATCCTGAACATCTTCTTCGGCGTGATCCTGCTTGCCATGGACATCCGGGCTCCCGGAGCCCTGTTCCTGTCCCTGGGGGTCTTTGTCTTCATCTTCGGGATCTTCTCCATGCTTGCCGGGATCCTGGTGCGGCTCAGCCCAGGAGTTCCCTTTGACTGATCCCGAGATCCGTGTTTCACAACGGATCCCCAGGCTCCTGAATTCAGATGGTCCATAATCCCTGGTCGGCAGAATCGGTCCGGTGCGGGAAGGGCGCCGTCCCTTCGCGATCTCACCCCACGACGAGAGGATAGTCCGGCCGCCTCAGGAAACCGAATCTCTGTGATCCGGATCAACCACGGGGGGCCGCCCACGCGGCGGGGAACCATCAGGTCCCCCCAGGAGCGTCCCACCAGTACGCTGCGTACTGGATAGCACCGTTGGATGTGTTGACGATCCACAGATTCGGAGGCTGCCTACTGCCAGAACCGGTGGGTCCGGACGTAGTTCCGCTCTGCCTTCAGGATCTCCCGGTAGAAGGCGTCCCCTTCCGTCATGGTGGCCAGGATCCGGGACGCGGCCTCCGGCCCAACCCCCCTTGCCGCCAGGGCGATCACCGCCTTCTTCCCGCTGGAGAGTACAATATTCGCATTCCTCCGCATCCGTTCGTAGATGGCCTTCTCCTCCTCGGTCCTCACCTTCTTCCTGGCAATGGCGCAGAGCTCATCCTCCCACGGCTTGAGGGCCGCGATGAGCCGGGCGCTGCACCGGGGGCACTGGGGCCGCTCCTCGACGCGGGCCACGGGGACCCGGGACTTCCACTGGTGGCAGTGGAGGCAGCAGAGGATCACCTCCTCCTTCTCCAGCCGGTTCCGCAGCATGCCCAGCACCGCCTGGTCCGGGACCGGCGGCGGGATCAGGTCCCGGGAGGAGAAGATCCCCTCGCTCCCCAGGGGTGAGAGCCGGGCGGTCACCACCTCCACCCCGCCCCCCTGCAGTTCCCGAAGCACGCAGGCGGCCCCCTCCACGTCCATGTACTCGGTGAAGAGCTCCCGGTAGGCCTCCCGTGCGATGACGGTCCCCTCGAAGAGATCGATGAGCCGGTGGATGCTGAACCGCTCGTAGTCCGCGTCCGGGTCGATGGCCCCGAACTTCTTGGCC
>JAJRDC010000165.1 GCA_028678635.1 Methanomicrobiales archaeon | reverse complement strand
ACGTAGAGGAGGCCTTAAAAGAGCTCTCCTACATCCTCCACGGGCAGTATACCATCGAGATCTGGAAGCCGGCCGACAAGGACCGGTATATCATCCAGGAGAACGGGTCCACGTTCATCTACCTCGTCTTCCACGACTGCATCGTCCGCCAGACGCTGCGGAGGAACGGCCAGCCCCAGGGAGGGCCCCTCTGCCTGACCCTCTTCGGGTACGTGGTGGGGGCCATCGAGGAGATCACCGGCCGGAAGGCGAAGCTGGAGATCGTGCACACCGGCCCGAACGCCTGCCTGAAGAAACTGATCCTCCAGTGAGGTCCTGCCATGAAGATCGCCATCGAAGAACTGGCCGGCTGTTCCGGCTGCACCATCGCCGTCCTGGACCTGCACGAGGCGCTCCTGGATCTCGTGGAGAAGGCCGAGATCGTGTACGCACCCGTGATCATGGATGTGAAGGAACCGCCGGAGGGGATCGATATCGCCTTTGTGACGGGAGCCGTCCGGAACCGTGAGAACGAAGAGCGTCTGAACCTGATCCGGCACCGGGCAAAAACGCTCGTCGCCTTCGGCACCTGTGCCTGTTATGGGGGTATCTCCGGCCTCTCGATGCTGGACTCCCCCGAACACCTGATCCAGCACGTCTTCCGGGGCGTCTCCACCACCCGTCCTGACGCACCGATCCCGACGGATGTCCCGAAGTTCCTGTACCGGGCATTCGCCGTCGGGGACCTGGCCCGGATGGACTACTACATCACCGGCTGCCCCCCGAAGGAGATGTACCTGAAAAGGATCCTCCCGGCCCTCATCGCCGGGGAGGTGCTGGCCCTCTCCCGGAAGTCCGTCTGCTCGGAGTGCGACCGGACCATGGGCTCGGTGGAGGGGTGGAAGCTCCGGCGCCGCCACGAGGGGGTGCCGGAACGGGAGCACTGCCTGCTGGGCCAGGGATACCTCTGCCTGGGGGCCGTCACCTTTGGCCGGTGCGGGGCGTCCTGCCCCCACAGCAACGTGCCGTGCCACGGCTGCAACGGGCCCTCCCTGGACATCCTCCGGGAGCCCTGCCGGGACATCTACAACATGATGATCCGCCGGATCGCGGACCTGACCGGCCACACCGAGGCCGAGATCGAGAAGGAGATGTACGACGTGGCCCACACCTTCTACCCCTTCACCATCGGTTCCCTGATCATGGAGGACAAGGGGATCTCCAAGATCCGCGACCTGGTCCGTGAGAGGAGCCTGTGACGCAGATCACCATCAGCCCGGTGACCCGGATCGAGGGGCATGCCCAGGTCCGGATCCAGCTGGATGCACAGAAGCAGGTGGAGCGGGCCCACTTCAGCGTGGTGGAGCTCCGGGGCTTCGAGAAGTTCCTGATCGGCGCCGCCGTGGAGGAAGCCCCCCGGATCACCCCCCGGATCTGCGGGATCTGCCCCACCTCCCACCACCTGGCCTCGGCCCGGGCCGTGGACCAGATCTACGGTGTCACCCCGCCGGAGACCGGGCAGAAGCTCCGGGATCTCCTGGCCCATGCCCAGTGCATTCACTCCCACGCCATCCACTTCTTCATGCTGGCTGCCCCCGACTTCCTCATCGGCCACGATGCGCCGGCCCAGGACAGGAACGTCCTGGGCATGGTAAAGAAGGCCCCGGCTATCGCACGGAATGCCATCGAGGTCCGGAAGCTGGGGCAGCGGATCACCGAGGCCGTAGGGGGCAAGCCCATCCATCCCTCCAACGCGGTGCCCGGGGGGGTTTCCCGGCCGCTGGAGGAGGCGCAGCGGGCGGCCCTCCTCTCCCAGGCAAAGAACGGGCTTGCCATCGCGAAGGAGGGGTGGGAGCTGGCCCGGACCCTGCTGGATGCAACAGACCTCTCCCTCGGGGCCGTCGAAACCGCGTTCATGGGGATGTGCCGGGACGGGGAGCACACCCTGGGGGAGGGCCCGGTCCTGATCGCAGGAAAGGACGGGAAGAGTCTGGGATCATTCACCGGTGCCGATTATGTCCGGCACATCCAGGAGTACTCGGAGCCCTGGTCCTACCTGAAGTTTGTCCGGCTCTCCACCGGCGATCACTACCGGGTCGGTCCCCAGGCGCGGCTGAACCTCTGCCGGTCCATGGGTACCCCCCTCGCCGACGATGCCCTGAAGGAGTACCGGGCCCGGTTCGGCCCGTTCGTCCAGGCGCCCCTCGCCGCCAACATGGCCCGGTACGTGGAGTTCCTGGCATCCTGCGAACGGACCGTCCGGCTCCTGGAAGATCCCGCCATCACCGGGACCCGCATCAGGGAGCCGGCCGGGAAGGTGGTAAACCACCGCGGGGTTGGGATCCTGGAGGCCCCACGGGGCACCCTGATCCATGACTACACGGTGGACGACCGGGGGTTCATCCGGGAGTGCAACCTGATCGTTGCCACCTGCCAGAACAGCTGGGCCATCGACCGCTCGGTGGAACAGGCAGCCCGTGGCCTCGTGAAGGACGGTGTGCTCACCGAGGCGGCGGGGAACCGCATCGAGATGGTGATCCGGTCCTATGACCCCTGCATCTCCTGTGCCACCCATGCCATCGGCAGAATGCCGGTGGCCGTTCTGGACACGGATGCAATAAATATTTGGGGGAGAGAGAAGAAGATTGGTTAAGGGGCGAAAAACCTGTATGCTCAATCAGATTCTTGCCGAATTCCTGAAACTTGATGGAGTGTTTGCCGCAGTGGTGGTGGGCCGGGACGGGATCGTCATCGAGAGTGCCGTCTCGGGAAAGGTGGACATCGATGCCCTGGGCGCGATGGCGTCCACCGGCATGGGCACCGCTGAGGCGATGGGGAACGAGCTGGGAAAAGGGGAACTCAACCAGATGATGGTGGAGCTGGAGAAGGGCCCCATCCTCCTCTCGCCCCTCTCGAAGGATGAGCTGATCGCCATTGTTTCGGATACCACGGGAAACATCGGCCGGATCAGGTACGAACTCAAGAAAAACAAGGAACGGATCATCGCTGCACTCTGACGCATGATGCACACCGGGAAGGTAAAGGGCAGGTTCAGTGAGGTCCTGCCCAGAGTGAGGACGCTCCGGGGAGCAATGCGGGTGATCACCCCAGGGGGACGGGGCGTCGTCCTGGTGGACATGGGAAAACCGGTGGCGTCCTACCTGAAGGCAGGGGAGACCACCCTTCGGGGCAGCGAATCGCTGGAGCTCCTGGAGACCGAGCCCGATGCGGAGTACGACCTGGTGGCATACGAGGACAGCGAGTTTGCCGAGACCATGGATATCTGTGCCAGCGAGGGTCTCCGGCTTGAGGATTACCGGGCCGGCACGGCGGAGCCCCGGGGGGCAGAGAAGGGGGGAGGCCTCCTGTCAAGCCTGTTCCGGAGGTTCTCCAGCGGGAAGAAGGAGGCAGAGACCGTACCCTCGCCACCGGCCGGGTCCCGGGAAGAAGAGAAGGTGAGGGAGCCGGCCCCGCCCGGCACCGTCACCCCGGAGCCGGTCCCCGGAACAGCGAAACCACCTGGGCCGGCAGTGGAACAGGAGGAACCTGTCGCGGCGGAGATCCCCCCAGCCCCCCCATCCCCTCCACCAGCTGCAGCGGAGGAGGAGTCCGAGCTCTCGGCCATAGTCAAAAGACTCTCCCGATCCCGGGGGGTATCCCCGCCCCCCGAGGAGGCTCCCCCGGCCGCCCCCGCTTCCGTACCACCCCCGGTACCCCCCCAGACAGAGGAGGGAGCCTCCCCTTCCTTCGGTGAACCGGAAGAGGAGGGAGAGTCGGCCGTTCCGGGTGATGATACCCTGGACGAGATCCTGAGGCGGTACAAATCCGGCGGGAAGGCGCCGGCGCCGGGGGAGGAGGCTCCCCCTGGCCCGGCGATGGCAGAGGGCGAACCGGGTGAACAGTCCCGGGTGGAGATGAATGCCATGATGAAACGGATCACTCGGCTGGACATTGTCTCCTTCAAAAAGGAGATGGAGGACGTGAAATCCACTGCCCTCCGCGACAGCACCGCGGCGCGGGAGGGCCGGGAGGGAGCCAGGGAACCGGTGGCCCGCGGGGCGGTTCCCCCTCCCTCCGGCCCGGAAAAGGAGATGGTGCCGGAGGAGCCGGTTCCCCAGGAACCCACCCGGCCATCCACGGATATGGATGACCTGAAGGCATTCATCCGGCAGCTGGAGAGCCTGGGTATCGAGACCCGGGAACCGGTTTCCGAGGAGATACCGGTCGCACTTGCTGAGCCACCGGCGCCACCGCCTCCCCGCCCGAAGGAATTTCCCGCGCTCACCATCGTTCCCGGGGTGCTCGGGAGCCTGCCCCCCCGTCGCAGGGAGGTGCCCGAATCACCACCGGAGGGATCCGGAAAGACCGCCCCGCCCCTGAGGTTCGGGGAGCCCCTGGAAGCCGACCGGAAGCTGGACCACCGGCCGGTAGTTCTTCCGGAGGCCCCGCAGGCTGCGGAGACTCCTGCCCCGGACACGGTCATCCAGTGGAAGGAGGATGAGCTGCTCTCGGGATCCGCGGCCGGGACCGCCATGCTCCCGGGTGCCCCCCAGGCAGAGGCACCCCGGAGCCGGCCGGTGATCCTCAAGCGGGAGATCGATATCCGGAGGGTAGAACGGAGGCCCGAGCGGCCGCGGGCAGCCCTTCCGCTCCT
>JAJRDC010000111.1 GCA_028678635.1 Methanomicrobiales archaeon | reverse complement strand
GAGAGAACGGTTCGGCCCCCAGGAAAGTCTCCCCATGGCAGAGCGGATCGCGCAGCAGGCGGTCTCGCTCCCCATGTATGCCTCCCTGACGGAGGATGACGTCCGGGTGGTCTCGCGGGCTGCCCGTGGGGTGATAGGATGACGCGGGCACCGGACCGGATCCTGATCCTCTCCCCCCATCCCGACGACGGCGAGATCTCGGCAGGGGGCACCATCGCACGTCTCGCAGAGGAGGGGCATGACATTCACTACGTCGCCTTCTCTTCCTGCGAGAAGTCGCTCCAGCCTGGAGAGCCCATGGATATCCTGAAGCAGGAGTGCCACCTCGCCACCGGCCAGCTGGGGATACCGGCACGGAACCTGATGCTCCTGGACTTCGAGGTGCGGGAGTTCCCCCGCCTCCGCCAGGAGATCCTGGACCGGATGATCCATATCGGGCGGGATGTCCAGCCGGAACTCGTCATCACCCCCTCGTCTTTCGACACCCACCAGGATCACCAGGTGATCTACCACGAGACGGTCCGGGCCTTCAAGAAGATCTCCTCCATCTGGGGCATGGAGCATCCCTGGAACAACATCAGCTTCCGGACTGACATCTTCATGGCCCTGGAGGCCCGGCACCTAGAGCAGAAGATCCAGGCCCTGGCCCAGTACAACAGCCAGTCCTACCGGCCCTACTTCTCCCCAGAGTACGTCCGGTCCTCGGCCTACACCCGCGGCATGAACGTGGGCGTGGACTTTGCCGAGGTCTTCGAGTGCATCCGGATGCTGTACTAACTGTCTCGCATTTCCAACGACATGGTGTGATCCCTTAAAGGTTTATGATGCGAGATCCGTCAGTGGATGGCATTCGTATTGTATTGGTGAGACGCTCCTGGGGGGCTCCGCCCCCCCGCCGCGTGGGCGTCCCCCCGCGGTTGATCGGCATGAGAGCAGTTTCAGTGAATGGTCTGGACTACCCTAGCCTCTCGTCGTGGCGAGGGCCCGGGATGGGGCAATGCCCCTCCCGTAAGAAAAGAGGATGAACCGGTACGAATGGTTTATGCGTTCACGTATCCTTCGGAGTTCCGGCGTCAGTACCTTCCGGCCCCGGAACCCTCCGGAGCCACTCCTCCCGCCAGAACATAAAGCAGGACCGGTCGCAGCCCCCGTGGTAGGAACCGTCGCACAGGGATCCCTCCAGGAACACGGTGGGGCTGCCGATCTTCCGCATCTCCTGGTTGGTCTCAAGCACAATGGTCTTCACTTTCTTGAAGACCCGGAACCGTTTCCCGCAGAACTGCTGCATCTCGGGCATGAAGACCAGGCCCCGCAGGCGCCCCCTGGCGTCAAGGGTTGCCTGGATTTCCTTGACCGGCCGTACCTCCACCCATTCGCCGGGTTCCAGGTTCAGAATCTTTGCATCTGCCGGGATTTCTCCCGGCCTCAGTGTTCCTGCCATAGCCCTCCTGAAGTACGATCGCACCCGCATGACCCTGCGCCCGGACTCCGGAATCCAGGGATGCCGGTCTCCCATGTCGTAGGCCAGCCGGTTCACCGTGAACCGCCAGCTGCGGGTATCGAAAAGCGAGAAGGGGTACGGCTCCGTGGCCTCGCGGTTGTCATCGAATTTGAAGTGGCAGCTGACCTGCTGATCCGTTGCCATGGGTCGTATCCTTCTCCACCGGTGCCCCGACGGCCGGCCCTGCACACCTCCCTTGCAGCCCGGGTCTCATGAACGTATCGGATTGTCCCGGATCTTAGGATGTCGCGGGACCCTCAACCCCATCAGTGGCCCTGACCATCCGGTGGCACTCCTCCGAAGGGACATTGAACACAAGGTCCAGGGCTGAGAGGTAGGGCACGAAACCGGGCCATCGCTGGGGGTACGGCACCGGATGGAAATCCAGGTAGCGGAGCTCGATCCCGGCGTCGGCAAACTTCGTTTCATCCATGTAGTCCATGCCGGTTGCCCCCGAGATGAAGACATCGGCCCCTGCCCGGGAGAGGATCTCCACCAGGATCTCCGTGGATTTCAGGGTCCGGTTCACCGGGAGATCGCTGGCGCGCATGGTCCGGGTGGAGAGCCCCAGCCGGCCCATCAGGTACCGTATCCCGTGCTCGTTCATCTCCCGCAGGGTGGTGAACGGTCGGCGGTAGTAATCCTCCACGAACTCCTGGTCAAAGAAGGGGGCCCGGTCATAGTTGGCCGAGAGGAGATTCCGGTGCTTCTTCCGCCACCGGTTATCGGGAAGGAGCCTTGCCTGGTCGATGGGTGCCAGCCGGTTTTCCCCCGGCATCGGGATGGAGAGCCAGTCGGATCCCTCTTTCGTCCGGATCCTGACCCTCCGGGTGTAGCCTCCCTCTGTGAGCTGCACCACGTCAAGGAAGATGAAGAGCTCCGCGGCGGCAACCTTCTGGAAAAAGCCCAGATACGGGAGGTAGTTGGGCTGGTGCATGGAGACGATCATGATGATTTTTCATCCCCCATCCCCTTCACACCCGACATTGGCAGGGGCCTTTCCCGCTCCGGTTCCTGAATGTCCAGTGTCTTGATCACCCGGGCCGGTACCCCGACAGCCACCGACCTGGGAGGGATGGTGCGGGTCACGACTGCACCGGTTCCTATCACCGACAGCTCACCGATCTCGACTCCCATGATGACGATACAGGCCGGGGAGAGCCAGGCTCCCCTGCCGATCTTTACCGGCTTCATCTCCCGGGGATACACCGATCGCAGCAGCGTGGCACCACCGCTGTGAGAACTGATGATGCACCGGTCCGCGATGACGGCATAATCCTCGATGGTGATCAGGTCGGGATAGACGCGGTCAAAGATCACGTCGTAGCCGATGTACACGTTCTTCCCGATGCGAACCCCCCGTGCCCGGTGGAGCGCTGCCCGCCAGGACGGGACAGGGAAGCCGAGGGCGAGCCGTTCTAGGAACCAGTTCCAGAGGAACCGGAGACCAAAGCCGATCCGGCTGGAGCCCCGCACTTCCACGGCCTCATCGAAAGCCTCGGCATCCCGCTCAGACACGACACCCATCAGAAACACCCTGCCGAGAGTCCCAGGGACAACCTACGGGGAGTAGTGGGGAGTGGGAGGAATTATCCCTTTTGCATAGCCGCCCCCGTCGTTGAATGGTCACCCCATTCCCCCGCGCACATCGCCCAGCGTTGCCTTGGGAACGTCACGGAGCTCGTCCAGCACCTTCCGGATCCTCCGCTCCACCCGCTCCCCCTTGATCATCCAGTAGAGCGGTCGCCCTTTCCCCACGTCAGGGAACTTCTCCCTTGCGATATCCACGGGATGGAAGTAGAAGAGCGTGGGGCCCCGGGAGAGGCTCTGGCGGATCCCCCGGAGGACCACCCCGGCCCCCAGGAACCGGAGCACAGGGCCGCCGGCAGTCGGGATCCGGAGACCCGCCCCCTGCCAGTAGGGGAAGGGGAACTCCACCAGCCGGCGGTTCCCGCCGGGAAGGAGGGTTCCCGGTGCCGGGAAGTAGGGGATGGTTCCGACTCTCCCCAGGTCCGAGTTGGTCTTGTTGTACAGCGAGTTCACAGAGACAGAGGAATCGTAGAGGAACCCCAGGTTCTCGAGGGTGTCCAGCATCCACCCTCCAAGGTAGGCACTGGGTGCACGGTACCCGACCACCGGTGCTCTGCTGACCTTCTCCAGGATGGCCTTTGCGGCAATGGTCTGGGCCTCAAACTCCGGGGGAGGAAGAAATGGCTGCTTCGTGCCGGGGTCCAGGGTACAGCCGTGGTGCAGGCCGTGGCACCCGATCTCGTGGCCCCGTTCGACGATGGACTCCACGAGACCCGGGTACCGCTCCACCACCCCGGCCACGACAAAGAAGGTGGCGGTGATCTCCAGATCATCCAGGAGATCCAGTGTCCGCCGTGTCGGTTCCGTCAGGAAATCGTATCTCCCTTCCCATCGCCGGAAGAATTCATCCGTGTCGCGGTATACGGAGAAGGGGGAGCCGGTCACCGAGGGGATATGGTACCAGTCCTCGATGTCCACCGTAACGGAGAGGGTGTGCGGGTTCATGCTCGGGCAAGGGAGTGGTCTGTCGTACCCATCTCATCCTCCCGTCTCAAAATACCCTGTGGTCATTTCCCGTATGAATCCCCCGGCCAACGAACCAGGAAGGAAAGGATGCTCAAGGCAGGAAAGAACAATGGTCCTCGGGGATTCCCCTCGCGGCGTGGGGACCGTCAGGAAAAAAACAGTGGGGAGGGTCAGGGAGCCGGTGGCCACAGGCAGTAGTTGGTGATGGAAAGCTGCAGGTTCTCATCGTCCGTGGTGCACAGGGTGGTCTCGCCGCCCAGCACGTAGTAGAACCGGACGTCATAGGTTCCCTTCACCACATCGGCGATGCTTCCCGTGTAGTGGAGCCCGTTCTGGGTCAGGGCGGTGGACAGGGTGCCTCCGGTTCCACTGAGGGATGCGTAGGCAGTCGCACCGGCGGGTACACAGGGTGCAACCACGTGCAGCTGGACCCACCCCGTGGGAATGCCGTTATCAAAGCCATTGTTCAGCAGGTCCGCGATCTGGTTCAGATCTCCTACCGTGATACCGGCGGGCGGCGTGGCGCCTCCCAGCACCTGGTTGGCCAGTGCAAGCACCTGGCTGACCGTCATGCCGTTGAAGTACGACAGGTGGTATCCTCCCTCGTCGGTCAGACCGGTCAGGACCAGGGGGCCCAGGTCTCCCCCGGTCTTCCCGGCCGAGGCAAAGTCCACGTTCAGCTGGAGGGCCAGCACCTGGCCGCCGAAGACGCCGGAACCGGTGCTCGTGGGATCGGGATCCACCCCGTCGAACACATAGTCATTGTCCAGGGGGCCGGCGGTGCCTCCCGCGGGCAGGTAATTGGGCGGGGGCTTCTGGATGGACCCGGGGCCGATGAACGTCATCGAGAATCCGCCGGATCCGGGTATCCCCACTTCAACGTATCCTGACGGATAGACATCATCGAAGTTCTCGTACAGGAGCTGCCCGACATTCTGCCCGGCTGGCTGTCCGCCCCAGCCACCCTGGGTGTAGGTATAGTAGTCACCCTCCTCGAACCCGCCCGGCACGCACTCCAGGTCAAAGGCCTTGGTGACGGTCTCCTGCTTCGTGTTTGTATACGTGCAGGTGATGTCATCCCCGGGCTTCACCGTGATGGTGGCGGTTCTGTCAGTGACGGGCATTGCCGGGACACAGAGCAGGCTCGTGAAGGTCCATGGAGCCGAGGGTGCCGACTCGATCACCGTCTTCGTGACCCCGTCGGCCGGCAGGTTCTCGAAGGTGAACACCTTCGAAGCGGTGCCGGAAACGGTGGTCAGGCTGAAGGGATCGCCGATGGTGCCGGTGTAGCCGAAGGTGGCGTCACCACCGATGGCGGTCTTCACAACCGTCACCGTGGCTTCCTCCGTGTTGGTGATGGTGCAGGTGATCTCCTTGTCCTTCGTTACCTGGACGTCGCCATCGGATCCCACCGCCACCGGGTTCTGCTGCTGGTCCAGGCAGGTGATGACCGCGTCATACCCGGCCAGCGCCGTCTCGCTCAGGTAGTAGGTCCCGGTATCAACGGTGTTCTGCCCGGTGGTCCCGTCCTGGCCGTTCACCGTCTCCTGGTCGGTCTCATGGCCACCCTCGGTGGTCCCGATCCGGATCGTGGTGCTGCCGGCTGTGCCGACCCAGTGCTTCTTCAGCTCGATCTTTCCTGTCTGCCGCGTGTTCGTGAACCTGCAGACCACCACGTCGCCGGCTCCCACCTGAACCTGGCCATTGGCTCCTGGCACATACGCCTGCCCGTTCTTCGTGCATTCCAGGACTTTGTCGTAGCCGGAGAGCCCATTGATCTCTGAGACGTAGTACGTCCCGGCGGCGACGGTGTTCGCACCGGTGGTGAGGGGGGCTGCCCCGTTCTCACCGGTCTGCTGGGAGTCAACATCGTCGTCCCCTGCCGATGTCCCGATCTGCAGGGTTGTCCGGCCTGCCGTTCCGGACCAGACCTTCGTCAGCTCGATGGATCCTGTCTGCCAGGAATTGGTGACGGTGCAGGTCTTTGTCTCACCGGGCGCGACCGATCCGGCGCAGCCGTCATAGGTCGTGGTGTACCCGGACACGGCCGGCTCGGTCACCGCAAAGGCTCCCAGGTAGAAGGGATACTCGTTCTGCCCGTCGACCTCGAACTTCTGGAGCGTTCCCGCGTTGTTCGCGAAGGAGAAGTCAGACGGTACCTTCGTCCCGACGCCGTGGTTCTCCACCACCTTCTTCACGACGAGGAGGCTCGGTAACCGGTTCCCGAAGTTCTCGCCCATCACATTCCAGGAGAAGTCGTCCATGGTGAAGGTGGTGGGCCCCCGGACCGAATCGGTGGAGGGGATCCGTCCCTGAGGCGCGATCTCTCCGACGTAGAACGTGGCCGGGAGCTGCGACGGGGTCAGGCCTGGTATCTGGATGCAGTAGTTCCCGTCGCTCCCGGTGGTTGCCTGGTGGCCGGTGGCGGTGAGCGGGTAGAGCTCGGCCCAGTCCACGCCCAGCTGCCCGTACGGGTCGTAATACGGCCCGGCCTCACCGATGGCCGTGACCTTCACGGTCCTGACCCCGGAACCTGCAACGTAGATGTCGTGCACGTACCAGACCTCGGTGGTGCTCGGATTCGCCCGGTAGACGTAGACGGGCGTGCCGTCCACCTCCACCAGGAAGGAGTCGTCGCTGCCGCCGTCAAGGGCCCGGATCTTCAGCAGGCTGGAGGTGGCGCTGCCGGCATCCAGGGTGAAGGATGCCCAGGGGGCGTCCGCCGGCACCCAGGTGGCCCGGAGCGTTCCGGGAGCGATTCCTCCCCAGCCGCCGCCGTGGGTCATGGGTTCCACGGGGCCCCAGCCGTCCATGCTGTGGGTCGCTTCACTGGCGGCATCACCGATCTCCACCCGGTCGGAGAGGGTCCCGATCGTGAAGAGCTTCATCTGGACGTTCTCCACGCCCGCCTCCCCTCCGCTCTGCTGGCCGTTGCCATCGTCATCGCTGAACTTGGTACCGCAGATCTGGGCGGTACGGGTGATCACGAGCGTGTGGTCATCATGGGACGAGGTGGCCCCTCCGCATCCGGACCCGGAGGCAGTGGCAACGTTCATGAGTGACGCGCCCTGGTAATCAGCAGGGATCTGGTAATCCGCGGTGAACTGCCATTTTTCGTTCAGGTCCAGGAGCCCATCCTTGTTCAGATCGCCGACGTTGAAGCCGCCGGCCAGCACCGGGCTTGCCGCGCCCGCCTTGTCATCGGTCACCCCGACCAGGGCGAGGGGTTCGTTGCCGATGTTGGTGACGGTATACGTGTAGTGCACGGTGTCACCGGGTTCTGCCTCCTCCGGCCCGTCCTTGTTGATCCCTATCAGGGCAACACAGGGCTTCAGGGTGAAGGGGTTGGTGATGGAGACCGGGAGGCACTCGGTGCCCTGGAAGAGGATCACTTCCTGGATGCCCAGGACGTAGTAGACCCGGTACCCGTAGCACCCGGGCTCGAGATCGGTGAACTCCGTGGTCCAGTGGCCGGGTGGTCCCTCCACCAGAACCTGGGTCACGGTGTTCCCGTCCCGTGTCAGGTCCACCTTCAGGATGGCCCCGTCAGGCACCGGCGAGATGCATTCGCCATCCGCCTCTTTCAGGTGCTGCTCTGCCCAGCCGGAGGTGAGGCCGTTGTCAAAGGCCTCGTTCAGGTGCGTTACCAGGTCATTCAGATCAGATACCGTGTATCCGGCAGGGAGGGTACCGCCGCCCAGGACGCTGTTTGCTACATCCAGGATCTCCTGCACGGTCTTGCCGTCCAGGGAATCACCTGGATTCACGTAGATCAGGGCCCCGAGTCCAGGCTCAGTCACGCCGGCATCGCTGAAGTCCACGTTTATCTGGAGGGCGAGCACCTGGCCGCCGAAGACACCCGATTCCGTAGTCACCGGATCCGTATGATCAGCGGAGAGGGGGGCTGCCGTTCCGCCTGCCGGGAGGTAGGTCCCCACCGCCGCCGCGGATGTGAACGTTATGGAGTAACCACCGGCACCCGGTATCCCGACCTCCACGCCGGAGGGGTAGACCGCCGCGAAGTTGGTGGCCAGCAGCTGGCCCGGTGCGCCGGGACCGCCCCAGCCTCCCTGGGTGTAGGTGGTGTAGTCATCGAGATCGCCGGGCGGGCAGAACTCGATGATCTCCAGGTCAAAGAGCTTGTCCACGTCCTGCTCCTCCGTGTTCCGGAAGAGGTAGGGCTGGGTGGCGGGATCGCTCACCGAGCCGGTGGTCGGGATGGAACCATCGGGGAGACCGGTCTCGCCGATGTAGAACACCGGGTTCTGCGAGAGGTCGATACCGGTCAGGAAGAAGCAGAACTTCCCGTCGCTTCCCGTGATGGCCGTGCCCCCGCTGACCTGTGTCAGGGTGTAGATGTCTGCCCGATCCACGCCCAGCTGGCCGTAGGTGTCAAAGCCGCTCCAGGCGTCACCCATGGCGGCAATGCTGATGGTGAGGGTGCCTGTGCCGGACACGTAGATCCGGTGGTCCCGCCAGAGCTCCTGGGGGCCGGGCGGGTCGCCGAAGTAGTTCCCGTCGCCGGGCTTCGGGCTGTTCTTGGCCGTGTACTGGTAGACCGGGTCGCCGTTCACGAAGACCATGAACGAGTCGTCGGCCTGGCCGTCCAGCACCCGGAGGATCAGCTCGTGGTCACTCCCGGCGCCGGCGTCCAGGGTGAAGGAGGCTCCGCGCCCGTCACCCTTGATCCAGGTGGCGCGGGCGTCGTCGATGCCGCCCCATGTCCCGCCGCTCGTCAGGGGTTCGATGGGGCCCCAGCCGTTCAGGCTGTGGCCGGTCTCGCTCCCCGTGTCCCCGATGTCCACTCCGTCAGCCGGGTTGGGGCTCCGGGTGAAGAGGGTCATCCCCACGCCGCCGAATCCTTCATCGGGATCCCCAAGGCCGTTCGCGTTCACGTCCCGGTACTTCTCACCGCAGATCCTGACGAGACCCGTGTTGAAGAAGTTCAGGGGCTCCTTTACCTCATTGCACGCAAGGGTGACCCTGGACAGGATCGAATGTGTGCTGGGCACGTTGCCTGACGGGATCACCGCTTCGCCGACATAGTAGTCGCCTGCGGCAAGGTCTTCGAAGCAGTAGTGCCCGTTGCTGTCAGTGGTCACCTCTGCAAGGGGTGCATCGAGTTTCAGGAGCTCGACAGTATCCACCGCCAGCTGACCGTAGGTGTCAAAGCCGGACCAGGCGGGGCCCGTGGGGATCACGGTGACCGTGTTGTCGCCTACCACAAGGATCTCCTTTGCCAGGAAGATCCCGTGGGTCCTCCACACCTCGGTTGTACCGGCCGGATCACCAAAGTAGTTCTGCCCACCCGAGACCGGATTGTTCTTGCCGGTGAACGAATACACCGGATCGTTGTTCACAAGGACAACGAAGGAGTCGTCTGCGATGCCATCCAGCACCTTTGCGAGCAGGTAGTGGTCCTTCGTGACATCGGACACTGCCAGCGTGAAGCTGGCCGGCCGGGCGTCGCCCTTGGTCCACGCGACGCGGGTATCGGTGATGCCGCCGTAGGTTCCGCCAGAGCTGGCAGGCTCCACCGGGCCCCATCCCGCCAGGTTATGGCCGGTCTCGCTGGCTACGAGACCGATATCCACACTGTCGACAGCGGTGGAGGTGCCGGGGTAGAGCCGGATCTTCACCCCTGCCACGCCGGTGTCGCCCGCGTCCATCTGCCCATCGCCGTTCAGGTCATTATACTTGTACCCGCAGATCTTACCGGCGCAGGCCTCCTCCTTGTTCACGAACGTGCACACGACGGTCTCTGCATCATCCAGCTGGATGGTTGCGGAGGGATCCGCGACAACGGTGTTCGTGGTCGGGTCTATGCAGACGATGTCGTCCAGAGCCCAGTCCGGCGGCAGCCCGCTCTCGGTCACGGTGTACGGGCCGGGATCAAGGTTTTCAAAGGTCTTGGACTGGCCGATCTTCAGGGGGAAGTTCCCGAGTCCGCCCGTGCCGGTGAACTGGAAGTCATCGGTTCCCACCTTGCACTTGCCGCCACTGCCCTTCGCGTGGATGGCTTTAACCTGCGTTTCGGTCAGGGCATGGTCAAAGATCTCCACCTCGTCGATCAGGCCATCGAAATAGAAGTCCGGGGACGTCGTGAAGGGCGAGGACTCAACCCGGCCGATGGTGACCGGGATGTCGTTCTGGGTGAGAACGGGACCCATCGCCCCGCCGTTCCCGTACTGGACCAGCGGAGTGAACCCGACGCCGTTGACGTAGATGGTCAGCAGGTCTCCGCCGTCCCAGACGCCCGCCACATGGTAGGCCTGGCCGGGGGTGATCACACCCGGGGCGGTATCGATGTAGGAGCCGTACCAGGTCCCTCCCGTGTTCCCCGAGTAGACGGCGAACCGGACAGCCCCGCCCTGGAGGATACCCAGCCAGTAACTGTACCCGTCATTCTTCGCGTAGTCGTACTTCGCCACAATGGTCTGGAGGGCGGGGTCCACCGTGTCCGGTTTCACCCAGGCATCCAGGGTCAGCTGGCTATAGCCATCCAGCGGGACACCGCCCTGTGTGTCGGAGATCAGCACGGCATCGTTCTGCCCGTCCAGTGAGAAGGCCCGTCCCACGATCCCGTCGGCATACGAGGGACCCTGGGCCGGGGGCGGGGGTGCCGCGCCGAAGTTGCCGTCGGCGATGTCAACCATGCTGTCGTCGCCAGGCCACCAGCCGGTGATCCCGTCCGGCGGGAAGATGCAGTCCTCCCCTTCCTTCTTGATGACGATCTTCCCCTTCTGCTTCTCGTTCCGGTAGGTGCAGGTAACCGTCTCACCGCCGTCCAGGTCGATCTTCGCAGTCCTTCCGCCGTCACTGTACTGGGTCTCGGCATCGTCACAGACCAGGCTCTTGAACTCCCAGCCTGCGGGGAGCGGGAGCGTCTCCGTGACCGTGTAGGTCCCGGCGGGGACCGGGTCAAAGGACCGGTAGCTTCCGACGGGGAGGTTGAAGGGAGCGAGAGGTGCCTGGCCTGCATCGTAGTGGAAGATTCCCTTGCACTTGCCACCGGCGACGATTGCCTGGATCTCATCCTTCGTGAGCGCGCTCCCGAAGATCTCCACCTCGTCAATGAGACCTGTGAAGAGGAGCCCCGGCATCGTGGATCCCGGGCCTTCCCTCCACACAGCCCCAATGGTGACCGGTACAGAGTTATCAGCGGTGGAGGCACCGCCCGGTCCGTTTGCGTTCGGCGTGACGGGGGCTGCCTGTGCAACACCGTTCACATAAATAACGAGATCCTGGCCCCCATTCCACACGCCGGAGACGTGAGTGAACTTGTCTGTCGGGGCCAGTCCCTGGGCGGTGGTGATGGCGGTCCAGCCCATGGAAGAGAAAGGAGCGGCGGTGTAGGCCGAATAGACAGAGAACTGGATACGCCCGTCCTTCCTGAGCCCGAGCCAGTAGCTGACACCGTTGTTCAGGGATCCGTCGTATTTACTCACAATGGTCTGGTACTCGGGGGTCAGGGAATCTGGTTTCACCCAGGCGTCAATCGAAAGCTTCTGGAATCCGTCCAGGTTGCTGCTCGCCTCCGGGATCTGTACCACGTCATCCACGTCGGCGAGGGCGAAGGCCTCTCCCACCTTACCCGCGGCATAGGTGGCAGGCGAGCCCGGATTGCCATCGTACATGTCCAGGGAATTCCCGTCACCCGGCCACCAGCCCACCATCCCGGACGGGAGCTTCATGCAGCCGATGCCATCCTTGATGATGATGATCTTCCCTGTCAGTTCCTTCTTGTTCCCGAAGTTCTTGTCATACTGGTTCGTGCAGACCGGCAGGTAGATAATCCAGTATCCCGGTGCCTGAGGGTACGTCTGGATGTATCCGGCCGGGTGATCCTCCACTACCTTGTAATAGGTGCAGGGGGGCAGGTTGCAGAACTTGTAGGCGCCGTTTGAGTCCGTGGTGGTCTCTGCATAGGGCACAAAGGAGGAGCCGTCCCAGCGGTAGAGGGTGATCTTCCAGCCGGCGATGTAGGGCTCATCGGCATCCTTCTTGCCATCACCGTTTTTATCCTCCCACTTCTTGCCGCTGATGCACTTGCCTTCAGGTTTCGGCGGCCACTTGTCCCCCTTGTTCCAGTAGTGGAGCGAGGAGATGAAGAGTCGGCCATCGACATAGTCAATGCCGGATGGGTTCGCATAGTTCAGGTAGCCCGAGGTTCCGGACTGCCAGGTGGTTCCGGGATCCACCTCGATGCCCAGGTCGGTGGTGAAGGCCTCCATCAGGATGTCGCCGGTATCGAAGTCCACGATCCCGATCCGGTCCCATGGCTCGATGGTACCGTCGTCCTTGGTTACGTACAGTACCCGCCGCTCCACCCCACCCAGGTTAATCTGGGCAAAGGCGATGCCCGTGTAGGAGTAGGGGTACAGGGTGGACATGGAGCTGGCCTTGATGATGAGATTGGTCACCACCGGGGGAATCATCTTGCCTGTCGCGGGATCCAGGGATATCCGGTAGACATACTGTTTCCCGGCATCGCGGGTGATGGCCAGGAGGAACGGGTTCGAGGGATCCGGTACCACCTCAACCCCGCCGATGTTCGTCGGGAACACCTGGCTCTGGATCACCGTGCCGCCCTGGATGATGTGGACGTTCTTCCCCTCGGCATAGTAGTAGACGTTCGGCACCGAGGGCGATGGGACCCCGAGACCCATGGCGAACTTGGGGAGGGCCTGGACCTTCGTTGATTTCCCCGAGGCCATGTCCAGCTTCCACACGCTGTTCTTTGTCGTGGAGGAGGGGAACTTGGTCTGGGCGTCAATGAAATAGACCTGGGGATTCGCGCCCGTTCCGGTCACACCGAGACCGAAAATATAGTCACCGTACGGGTCGGCATTGGCCTTGTTGACCTCCCAGTAGGTGTTCGGCCCCTTCAGCTTCAGGGTCAGGGGATCCAGTTCCACGACGGCCGG
>JAJRDC010000152.1 GCA_028678635.1 Methanomicrobiales archaeon | reverse complement strand
TTTGCCCCCAGCCGGGTCACCGCTGTCACCACGCCCGCATCCAGGTCCCTGGGACCGATCTCCAGCCGGAGGGGCACGCCCCGCATCTCCCAGTGGTAGTACTTGGCACCGGGCCGGATCTCCCGGCGGTCCACCTTCACCCGGAGGCCGGCCGTGCGGAGCGCCTCAGCTACGGTGTCGGCGGCGGCCAGCACCTCCTCCTTCCGGCTCCCGACGATGATGGGGACAAGGACCACCTGGACGGGGGCCACCAAGGGCGGGAAGACCAGGCCCCGGTCATCCCCGTGGACGCTGATCACCGCGGCGATGGACCGCTCCGAGATCCCGTAGCAGGTCTGGTGGGCATACTGCTGCTCTCCCGCCGGGTCCTCGTACTGGATGCTGAAGGTCCGGGAGAAGTGGTCGCCCAGGTGGTGGACGGTCCCGATCTGGAGTGTCCGGCCGTCCGGCATGATGGTGTCCACGGCGATGGTGTAATCGGCACCCGGGAACTTGTCCCACTCGGGCCGCCTCGAGACAATGACCGGGATACCCATCGCCTGGTAGAACTCCCGGTACAGCCCTATCGCCACCTCCACCTGGGCCTCCGCTTCCTTCCAGGTGGCATGGACGGTGTGGGCCTCCTTGAAGGAGGTAATCTCCCGGAGCCGGATCAGGGGCCTTGTGTGCTTGGTCTCATACCGGAAGGTGGAGACGATCTGGTAGATCTTCAGGGGGAGGTCGGCGTGGGACCGGACCCAGAGGGCATACATGGGGTAGATGGCCGTCTCGCTCGTCGGGCGAAGCGCCAGCTTCACGTCCAGCGGGGTCGTGCCCCCGTGGGTGACCCAGTACACCTCGTTCTCGAAGCCCTTGATGTGCTCGGCCTCCTTCATGAACTCCTGCTCGGGGATGAGCAGGGGGAAGAGGGCCTCCTCGTGGTCCCGGTCCAGGAGGCTCCGGAGGAGCCCATACACCTGTTGCCGGAGGGCGAACCCGAAGGGATACCAGACGTAGAGCCCCTTCACCGGGTACCGGACGTCCATGATCTCGGCACGCCAGAGAATCTCGTGGTACCATCCGGAGAAGTCCCCCTTCGGGGGGAGAGTCCTCTGTTCCTCTTCCGCCGGCACCGTCACACCTGCACGACGAGAGATATGATGTGGGGCGTGATAAAAGCCTCGATTCCCGCTGCCACGGCGACAAGGGGCAGAACGATTCGGAGGAACACGGATCCCAGGCCCTGGGCCTCGGCAGCCGCATCCCCTTCGCCGTTCCATTCCCGGAGGAGGGCCCCGGCCAGGGAGAGCCCCAGGGCACCGGAGATGATGAAGGACGGGATCTCGAAGATGCCGTGGGGGAGGATGGCGGACATCACGTACAGAATTCCCTTCTCCTGCCGGACCGCCTCGACAATGCCGCCGATGACGAAACCGTTGGTACCGATGATGAAGAACGTCACGATCCCCAGGGATGCTCCGCCCAGGAAGAGCAGCAGGCAGGCCTGCAGGTTGTTGAGAAAGATGGCAAGGAAGAGGAGCGGGGGATTTCCCGACGGGATACTCCCCAGGACCTGGTCTCTCAGGAACCGGATCAGTGTCTCCCCTGTCGCAGGGTTCACGGCCACGACGAGCATCCCAAGGACGAGGGTGGCCAGTAAGACACCGGTGACAATCAGGGCGGGCCGGAGCAGGGTCTCCCTAGACATAGAGCACCATCCGGGCGGTGTCCCGGACTCCCGGTGCCAGGCCTACCACGATCATGGCAAGGAGGATCAGGTGCCACAGCGCAGGGTTGCCCTCCTTCCGGTAGGCAGTGAGGACATAGATGGCAGGGATGACGACTGCGATCTTGAGGAGGAACATGGAGAAGGCGGTGCCGGTGAGGGCGATCAGGCCGGACCCCACCACGTGTACTTCGACGTAGTGCAGGGGATGGAGATCGATACCGATGCTCGTGGCCGAGGCATCCAGCATCTGCGCAAAGATGAGGGTGCGGAAGAGGGGATCCGCCGCCTCCTTCCAGCCGAACCCCCGCTCCACCAGGGCCATAAGGGCGAGGGAGGTGAGGGAGGCCAGGCCCAGGATGGCGAGGAGGATGCCGAGATCCACCCGGGTATAGGTGAGCCCGAACCACAGGAGGAAGATTCCGGTCCCTGCCGCAAGCCCCGCGCCGATCCCTGTATAGAGGGACTGGTACCGGCCCACCACCCCCTTCGTCTCCAGGATGCGGGCCAGGAACAGCGCCGCAAGGGTGACCGCAAAGACCACGAAGAAGATCAGGGGCGTGATCAGCAGGTACTGCCACGGGGGAGCGACGAGACCGGTATCCTCCACCACCCGGAGAAGACCGCCCCATACCACGTACGGGAGGGTGGAGAAGACGAGAGTACGGTCCACCGGGATCCCGCTCCGGACCAGCCAGCGGGCGATGAAATACACACAGACAAGAAGGATGAGGGCATACGTGAGGGTGTCAACGGGATTGTACGGCTGGCCGAGAACAATGGGATCAATGTAATATTTGTAGATGAACTCTCTAATCATGAATGATCCGAAATGAGCGGTGATGGTATGGAACTGCTCAAGAATAAAGGTTTTGACAAGTCCAAATGGACGCAGCTCCCCAGGGACGTCGTGATCGGGCACGATGCACTCACCCAGCT
>JAJRDC010000326.1 GCA_028678635.1 Methanomicrobiales archaeon | reverse complement strand
CGGTGCAGGCCGTGCACATGGTCCTGACCTTCCGGGTGTCCAGCCCCGCGTTCCGGAGGGCCCGCTCCTGGACCTCCAGCAGCCTGAGAAGCCGGTCCGCCGGTGGCCTTGGCCATCCGGCTAGCTCGGCGGCAGGTGAGAGGGGACGCAGCACGGGGATCACCCCGGCCTCTGCGAGATAGGCGATGCACCGTGCCATCTCCTCATCGGTCTCCCCCAGGCCGATGATCACGTTGGAACAGACAGCCCCCTCGCCGAAGAGCTCCACCGAGCGGCGGAGCGCCCGCCACATCAGGTCATAATCCAGGTTCGGGCACATCCGGGCGAAGAGGGCCGGGGTCGCCGCCTCCAGGTTCCACTTCACCTCGCACACCCCGAGTTCGTGGAGGAGGTCCGGGGTCCTCTCCGTCGGGTACACCGAGATGCCGACCGGTTTCCCCAGCGGTGCCACCTTCCGCACCAGGTCCAGTATTTGCTTCTCCTCCTTCTCGACGGAATGCGCCACGCCGGAGGTGATCGAGATCACATCCACCCGGTCCAGCACGCCCTTCACCTTCTCCACAACCTCGTCCGGGCACTTCACCCTCCCCTGCAGGCGCGGCACCGAGCAGTACCGGCACGAGAAGATGCACCGCTCCGACAGGGTGACGTACGCCTGGCGTGGGCAGTGGAGCCCGGGGACCTCGAGCACCCCCCGGAGGGGTTCGCCTCCCGGCCTTCGGATCAAGGCTTTTCCCTCGCCTTCGTGGTGCAGCACGAGCACGGCCCGCGGGTCCACCGAAAGCCGCACCCGCCTGCCTCCTGCCGAGAAGAAAACCGATCCTTCCCCCCCTGCGGTGGGACCGGCCGTGGAGCGGGAGATGAAGGGCCTGCAGTCCTCGCCTTCCAGGGCCACCCGGCCCTCGGCCAGCAGTTCAGCCTTCACCCGTTTCCATTCCATGGCTCCAGCGCCTCCCGGTAGCGGGTGAAGAAGGGAAGGGCTGCCACCGCCCCCATGAGTCCCCTCCCTTTCAGGACCGCCTGCACGTTCCCGTTCATTGCCATTGCCAGCTCCTCCGGTGACACCTGGCCCCGCTGGACCTTCTTCCCGAACGGGAGCAGATGGGAGGGATCAAAGCCACTGTACACGGCCATCCCCGTCTCCCTGGAGAGGGTATACTTTGACAGCAGCTCCCGGTACCGGGCCACCAAGCCCTCCGTGTCCGAGGTGGCAAACTCGCAGACGGTGGCAACGCAGTTCTTGGTCCGGAACGCCACCGGGAAGAGCTGCACGATCGTGTGGGAAAGGTACCGGCTCCGGTCGTCCTCCACGGCCCGGCTGATGTTGTGGGCCAGTGTCCAGGTGGCCCCCTCCTCCTGGGTGTCGGTGTCATCAATCCCGATGAGAACCCGCTCCCGCCGGGGGAGCCAGACGGTGGAGCCGGCCACCCTTCCCCCTCCGGAGGGATCGGTCTCGCACCGCACTACGCCCTTCGCCGTGGACCGGCAGATGGAGGCTCCCACTCCTCCCCCGCCCATGCCCAGGTACGAGATGGCAATGGTCTCCGGCTCCACCGCGACGCCGTTGATCCCTGCGGGGAATGTCGAACCCTGCAGTGGGAGCTCCACCTTCCCCGGCCGGAGGAGATACCGCATGGTGGATCCCACAACCCGGGCAGACTCAACCAGGGGACTCTTAGTATAATGGTGCCGGGACCACATGGCCCCGCCCGTGCAGTCGAAGAACTCGATGAGTTCGACGTGGCGGCCCTCCGTGTCCGCGACAGCGACCAGCTCCGGGTAGTGGATGATGTAGGGCTCAGCAATGGCCGGCATGGGCTCCCTGTAGTTTGTTTGTTGCCGAAAATATCGTTAACGAACTCTTCGGTATTAAAGGTATGGAATGGACGTCCGGCGGCAGCGCATCCGGAAGGGCCTATCCCCCCTCAACATGGGACTGGGAAGGGGGGCGTTTGCCCATTTTTCCCGTTGAGGCCTCGTCAATGGGCGGGATCCACAAGGTTCTACTGGGACGCTCCAGGGGGGGACCTGCGGTTCCCCCAACCGCGTGGGCGACCCCCCCTCCGCGTGAGGATGGGGTGCTCATCGGTTGATCCCATCAATCCCGACACGGTCTATCCTCTCGTCGGGGGGGTGGGACCGAAAGGGGGCTGGCCCCCTCCCGCTGAATACAGAGACCATCGGTAATATACAAACGAAAAACCCGCGATAAGAGCCAGGGAAAAAAAAGGGAGAATTACTTCAGGATCTCGAGAAGCTTGAACTGGTGGGGGCCCAGCTTGCCGCCGTAGTTCCCGGCCGAGATGACCTTCACACCGGGCACCATGCAGGCGGCCCTGATCCCGTCACGCATCGCCTGGGTCACGGCCTTTGCGTCAATACCGTCGATAACCAGCTCGTAGATGCCATTGACGCCGTCCGGGACCTTGCTGTCGGGGACCTTGCCCTTCAGGGTGGGGCAGTAGGCCTCGTTCGTCGATGCTTTCATGAACTTGGCGTACTTCTTGGAGCCCACCTTGGATCCGCTGGCCACGATCCCGCCGGGGAAGGAGAGGATAGCACCCTTCACGTACTCGACGGCGTTTACCGCCGCCTGGGCACCGGCGAGCGCCGCCATCTGGTTCTCGGCCATGACGAAGAAGTTACCGCCGGCAACCCCCTTCACCACGCCGTACTCCTCCTCGGTGATGTACTCGCCTTCCATGATGGGGATAGCCCAGCAGGACCGATCCCCCACCTTCACCTGGTGCTCGTAGCCATCGCCGAAGAAGTGGAGCTTCACCGGGAGCTTCTCGGGGGCATCGGTGATGCCGTTGAAGGTGGCAGTCGTCGGAGCCGTCAGGATGCACTCCCCGATCCGCTCGATCAGCTGCTCCTTCAGCTTCTCCTTCTTCGGGTTGCAGATCAGGATGGCGAAGCCCGGTCGTCCATCCGGGGTTTCCTGGGGGGGCATGTAGTAATCGATGCCCGCTTCTGCCGCGCACCCGATGCAGGAGGTCGCAAAACCGGTGGATTCCATCGCAGCCTTATAAGCCCAGCTTTTTGACGCTGCTGTGATAATTACGCGGGAAACGAATATCGGGAACGCTTCCGCGTAGGTATCATCGATTCTGACTCCGTGTATCTCCAAAATTTTTCACCTCTGGGATACCACAGTATTACCCAAAGGATAGAATAAATTTATCATTTGGCACCAGGCAGAAAACTCCAGTGGAAAAAGTTTAATTTCTTCTAGTTAACAATATGTACATATCAATAAATAAAAATGCGATTATGGACGCGGGTGCAGGGAGAGGATGGGAAACGGAGCCGCCGGAGGATTTTCAGAAGTTTTATCTATCACTCTTAGCA
>JAJRDC010000178.1 GCA_028678635.1 Methanomicrobiales archaeon | reverse complement strand
CCGCCAGAACTACTGCCCGGTCCACGAGATCCAGAAGGAGTTCCGGTACGACCTGCGGATCAAGGGGGTGCTGGACGACGGAACGATGACGAAGAACGTCCTGATCCAGCGGGAACTGGTCGAGGTGATGGCCGGGATCACACTTGCCGACGCCCAGCAGCTGGCCGAGTCCAATCCCTTGGGGATGGACGAGGTCTTCCTCCGGATCCGGGACGCGGTCCAGGGCCGGTACTATGCCATGACCGGGAACGAGTTCGATGGCAGGATCCTGGTCCGGCAGGCCTCCCGGATCGCCTTTGACCCCATGGAGCTGGCAGGGCTCCTGAACCGTGCCGGGGGTGAGGCCCAGTGATGAACGACCGGAAGGGCCCGGGGCTCCGGAGCGGGCCGGCATTTGAGCGGGAACCCGCCCGGCGTGTGTTTTCCGCCGAGCTCCGGGAGACCCGCCACCAGTTCCGGGAAGGAGAGGACGAGAAGAGCCCCACCTACGTGCTCCTCCCCACCGGCGTCCGGGCGAACCGGATCTTCGTGGCCGGGACCCTCACCGAGAAGGAGCGGCGGGGGGACCAGAACGCCTACTACCAGGCCCGGATCGCTGACCCGACGGGCCTCTTCTACCTGATGGCCGGCTCCTACCAGCCGGAGGCGATGCAGCAGATCGCGAAGATCGAACCCCCGGCGTTCGTTGCGGCGGTGGCGAAGCCCGGGGTCTTTGAGTCCCAGAGCGGGGCGCTCCGGGTCTCCCTCCGGGCCGAGTCGGTGATCGTAGTCGAGAAGGACGTCCGGGACCTCTGGGTGCTGGACACGGCGAGGGCCACCCTGGACCGGGTGGAGAACCTGGGGAAGACACCGGACTCGGTGAAGGCCGTGGAGATCTATGCACCGGACCCGGCGGTGTACCGCCGGATGGCGTACGACGCCCTGGCGCAGATGAGGATATAACTCTTTTTTCAGTCTGTTGACATGCAACCGTAATGGAAGGCCTAATCTTATTCTGTCAGCGGGCCTCAGGGAGAACCGATACCTTTTTTCAGCCGGAGATGATCAGACCGTCCAATATTTGCCCCGCAGTCATCCCTCTAGAGAGAACGACGGAGATTTCCCAGTCCGCTCCGACATAGGCAGCGAAAGAAACCAAGGAAAATCATGCATAAGGTTTACTAGGATTTCCATCGCATGCATTTTAAAACGCCGGATCCGCATGACCCACACCTACGAACACCCGCGGCTTATCAAGATTCCCGATTCGGCGATGAACCCTGGACTGGGTCCGTCTATAGCACTTAAACTGGCTTGAAAGCCGGCACATACACTTCAGGTGTAATAGCGGATGGCGATGCGCAGCATAGCGGAAACCAATGCCGTAATGGTTGTAGCGCGAAATGGTCGGCAGTGGCCGGAGATTGCATAAACGGGTCCGGTAGATCGACGGCGACAAGTAATGCCGTTATCCAGTGCTGCTCGGGAACAAGTGCCAATACTTGCACTTCCGGGACGACGGTGTCAGCATATAGTAATTGCGCCACCGGGACGTATGCTGTAAATAGCTGTTCCGCCGGCACCGGACCTGACTGCATACTTTGTTCTTGAGCCGTTACCGCTTCCTCCGACGGTACGGATGCCGGTTTGCAGAGGAGGTCTCTGTCCCAGATCCTGCAATTCAACGCTGGATTGGACACGACGCGGTAAGGCAGACAAAGAACATTTCTGCATGCCCCGTTTTTAGGCCATATCTAGATGGGATTGCGATATCCCCTACCACCGCAACCCTGATGGGGAGTCAGTACCAGTGATCACATGGTCCGGGTGAGGTGAGGGAGCATGGGAGCAGGAGAATATGGAGCTGTAATAGCAGTGGTTCTATTGATAATCCTTGCGGGATGCTCGGTACCACAGGCGGAATCAGGTGGTCCAATGACATTTATTGTCTCATCGGATGCGTTCGTGCAGGGTCGGCCAATGCCTGCCCGGTATACCTGCCTGGGAGTGGACATCTCCCCGGCTGTCAACTGGACCCGGGCTCCTAACGGAACGCAGAGCTTCGCGGTGATCGTCGAAGATCCCGATGCGCCGAGCGGACTCTTCACCCACTGGCTGGTGTATGGTATTCCGGCAACTCAGTTTGAGCTACCAGAAGGACTTCCGAAGGAGACCGAAGTGGCCGACGGGATCCTGCAGGGGACCAATGACTTCGGGACGATGGGATACCGGGGGCCGTGCCCGCCGAAGGGGTCGACCCATAAGTATGTCCTTCGGGTCCTCGCGCTGGATGGCATGATGAACCTGGCCGGGGGTGCGGACCGGGAGACCTTTGATACGGTCATCAAAGGACATGTCCTTGATACAGGGGAGATCGGAGCCCTCCTCGGCCGGTAAGGAATGTAGGGAGGAGGCCTCCCTTCAGGTGCGGCGGCGCAGGAGGACGATGAGCAGCACAGGGAGCGCCAGGAGCCCGGCGAAACCCCCGGCTTTCGGGGTGACGGTAGGGGATCCGGTGACCGGAGCCGTCGCTGTACCGGTAACTGAGCTGACCGTCGTCACTGGGGTCGTCAGGGGTCGCTCCATCAGCCGGAAGGAGCCCTTGTCAATCACGCCGATACCGACCGCTTCCACAGTAACCAGGTACTCATCCTGCCGGAACCCGGCTGTGCTGAACGTGTAGGTCCAAGTCCCGCGGTCGACGGTCACGATCCCGGAGGAACCGGAGAACGTGGTGTCCTCGCCCTTCTGCGCAGGGGCGAAGGATGCCGATATGATCTCGATCCAGAGCTGGTTCCCGGAGGCAAGGTTCGTGGTGCCCGCGAGGGTGATGACCTCGCCGGCCCGGTACTCGGGCTCCATCCGGATGGCTCCGAAAGACGGCGACGGGAGGAGCAGGAGGGCCAGGACCGCGAGGATGATCCCGGCACTCGCACGGGAGAGACGGGTCACGGCGCCCTCCGCCCAAGGACCAGTGCCAGCAGCGCTACCGCTCCCAGGGCCGCCACCGGTTCCAGCGGTGTAGGCGTGGGGCCGGGCTCAGTGGTGGAGGGAGTCGTTCCGGGGGTGGTCACGGGCGGTGCCGTGGTGGCTTCCGTCGTGGTAACCGTCTGCGTGGGGGTGCCGGTTACCGTAGTCGTGGGAGGGGTCGTGGGAGTCGTGGTGGAAGGAGGGGTCGTGGGAGTAGGAGTCGGTGTCGGGGTTCCGCCGATGTTCCAGGTGAGGATGTTGGAGTCCGGTGCCTGGCTGTCAAAGGATTCCGGGTTACTCCACCGGGCCTGGGCCTGATAGGTCCCCTCGCTGAGACCCTGGAAGGTGAAGGCGCCTGGCTCTCCCGGGTCATCCGTGTAAAATTCGGTGCTGCTGATGTTTAAGCCCCGGAAGTCCCTGCCCTGGAAGATGGAAAGCTCGCCCCCGCCGGGCGTGGTCACGACGATATCCACCGTGGCCGGGAACACGGTCCCGAGATGATAGGAAGCTCCCACGTTCGGTGATGTGATTTTGAAGGCGATGGCGGTCGTATCCGGGATATTCAGTCCCCTGATGGAGTCGGTGTGATAGGGATTCGCCAGCACCGCATCGATCGCCACCGTGGGTTCGTTGATCCGGACATATTTCCCGGTATTTCCGTCAGTAGGATTGTACGCATAGTAGATCCCGACATCCGTTCCCACCGATGAAGCGTACACGGTAAAGGAAGTATCATCAGGTACCGGTATCTCCTTGATGACCGCTTTTCCGGGATTGTCATCGACAAACTTCCGTAAAAAGGTGACCGGGTTGGCACCCAACCGAAGCGCCGAGATGTCCAGGTTCTCCTCATAGATGAAGATCGTGTCGGCGTTGTCAATGACCTGGATGGACCCGGTCCGGGCAGTGGACGGCACTGCCAGAATCATGAGGGCGGCGAGGATTATCATGACGATAGATGCGGATCGAAGCCACCCTCTTCCCCCGGGATGGTTCTTGTGAGCCGTGTATGACATGGAAAGGACCTCCTGTGATGATCACCATCTTCTGTGAATGCGCATAATAACTTCGTGGATGGGGATTTTTTGCCACATGGCACACCAGCCGTGTTATCCTTCCAGCATCATTAAAAAAAGTGACCAGCCCATTCCTTTTTTGGATGAGGAGCCACGAGTACTGGTACAGAAATGCCGAAACAGGCGGATCACCGGGCAGGAGGCGGCACCACCAGCCCCGATTTCACCCTCACCCTTGCCGACGGCACCACATGGGATTTCTCTGCAGAGAGTGCAGTCCGCCGCCAGCTGGGAATTCTCGGGAGGGTGATGACCCTCCGGAAGGACGGGACTGGAGGCGGTGCCCGTATCATCTTCCTGCCGTCCGGTACGGTCGATGGTGGCACCCTAGACGACGGGCCTCCCCGTGATGCCGGGCTTCCCGCAGGCCTGCCGGGTAATGGCTGGAAGCCCCGGGCTGCAGGACAGGTAACCTGCTGGTACCATGCGGAGAGTCCTGATGCTATCTGTGAGATCCCGCCGGACATGACACCGGAGGTTCTGTACCCTGCCCTGAACCTGAGCCTGGCCCCCCTCTACCGCCACGCAATCCGCCAGGGCGGTTTTCCGGTCCACGGGGCCCTTGTGGAACGTGAGGAGCGGGGGTATCTCCTCTCCGGGCCGTCACAGCAGGGCAAGTCCACCTGTTGCAGCCGCCTGCCCCGGACCTGGAATGTCCTCTGCGATGAGCAGGCACTGGTTCTCCGCACTAGTGAAGGGGAGTTCCATGCCCATCCGCTTCCCACCTGGAACAACTTCTTGGGAAAAGGTGATCAGCGCCGGTGGAAGACGGAGCGGGCAGTTCCCCTGGCAGGCATCTTCTT
The DNA here is from genome assembly GCA_028678635.1 of Methanomicrobiales archaeon. Next base: position 1,144 of record JAJRDC010000178.1, on the reverse strand, counting down.
TCTGCAAAAGGCCCCGAAGGATGTAGTGGAGCCGCTAGAGCGTGCCCGGGCAGCGGTCCTTCTCTACGATGCCGCGATGTACAAGTACCGGTTCGCCATGGCAGGGGCTGCTCAGGAGGAGATCCGGGCGGAGCGGGGAGCGCTCTTCGGCAGCACCTGCGATGCAGCGCAGAGGATTGCGTCCTTTACGCTCCGGGTAAGCCTTCATGGAAAATTCTGGGAGGAGATGGAGAACGTGCTGAAGGTCGAGGAGGTCTCTGTGGAGGGAAATCCCGTTTTTAAAGGGTAAATGAAGTTATTAATAGTAAAGGCATCGAAATATTCAATAGCCTATGGTTTGGTCCTACGAAAAACCTGAGATAGTGGCGCTCTCGGGTGATGGAGCAGGGACGGCCTTAGGATATGCTACTTGTGTAACTGGTTCGATATACACAGGCGCTGATTGTAAAGACGGGTGTTATCCAGGAAAATTCACCTGTGGTTCGGGTGGCCAGGCAAAGAACGGTGCCTGTACTACCGGAACAGCTCCCAATAATACTGTATTCAAAGTGTGCTGCACAGGCACCGGGGGAAACGACTCTGCACAATGCGCAGCCGGCTGGTGTCCAGGATTAAACTGCGTCGGTACTGGAAGCTACTTTAACTGCATCTCATGAAGGAGTATCTCCTCCACCTATGAGGTAGACTTAAATTCTCTTGACTAATCTTTGATTCCCTTTTACGTCATGAATTGGGGGACTATCCGTTCCTCCGCCACCAATGCGAATATCACGAACTATCATGGCCGCAATTTCTGTCATGTAAAGGAACTACAGGAATGGATTCAAGCCATGAAAGATTCCCGGAGGAGATGGAGCGCGTTCTGGAAAGTGCCTGAATGCCGGAAACCATTTCCATAGACTGAATGTTTAGTAGAGTTATTTTAAACTGAGGATTCAAACCATATCTCATCGATGCCCCGACCCTATGAGAGACCCGCGCTGGTCCCCTTCTCCACCTCGTCCACGCAGCAGGGACTCGGCCGGGGCCAGTGCGAAACCGGCTTCGGGTATAGCTCCGGCAACTGCACCACCGGATGGATTGCCTACAAGACCTGCACCAGTGGACCCTGGGCAGCGAATAACGCCTGCGATACAGGGGCAAA
>JAJRDC010000175.1 GCA_028678635.1 Methanomicrobiales archaeon | reverse complement strand
CAAACTCAGCTATGTCATGATGGTGGACAGGGACTGGCTCATCGGGTCCGGTATCTATGAACCGCCGGGGGATTCTCTGATTGTGCGGCTGGGATCAGATCCCGTGGTGAGGGAGGATCTCAGATCGTTTGTCGACGAGGCGATCGCCTATGCCGGGGAGAAGGGAAAGGATGCCGCCCTCAGGGAGTTCAATGACAGGAACAGCACGTTCGTCCGGGGAAACCGCTACATCTATGCCTTCGATTTCCGGGGAATGACCCTGGCGCTCCCGTTCCAGCCCCAGCTGGTCGGGACCGACCTCTCCGGGCTGCAGGATCCCTTCGGGGTTAATTATACCAGGGTGGAGATCCTCCTGGCGCAGAACGGGGGCGGGTTCATCTTCTTCCACTACCTGAACCCGGCCCGTAACATGACCCTGGAGCCCAAGATGAGCTACATCCAGAAGGTGGACGATACCTGGTGGGTGGGGACCGGGATCTACCTCAGGGACTGGGAGGAGGTGGTCACGGCAGAGGACCTTGCCGCGTTCGTGGAGAGGGCTACCGATTACACTGGCACCGCCGGGAAAGAGGCTGCCCTTGCCGAATTTTCGAAGAAAGACGGGGAGTTCTCCCGGGGCAACCTGTACATCTATGCCTATGACGATGGGGGGAATCTTCTCGCGCATCCATACGAGCCGGACCTCGTCGGGACAAACCGGTACAACTGGACCGATATCCGCGGCCTTCCGGTGATCCGGATCGGTGCCTCCACCGCGGCAGCCGGCGGCGGATTCATCGCGTACCTGTACCCTGCGCCGGAGGGTGGAAGGATCGATGAAAAAGCACCAGACACTTACCAGCCGAAGATTGGCTATGTTTCCCCGGCGGGGGAGGGGCTGTGGATAGGCTCGGGCATGTATTTCACTGACATGGTACCCGAAGGCTCGGTCCGCCCTGCGGTGGTCACGGAAATGGTCAGCCTGGTGGAGCGGAGTGCCGCCTACGGGAAGGAGAGGGGACAGGCGGCGGCATTTGCCGAGATCTCAAACCGGTCCGGAATGTTTGTCGACACGGAAGGGCACTACATCTATGCCTACGACTACAACGGCACCCTCCTTGCCCACCCCCACCTGCCGGAGCTGATCGGAACAAACCTGATCACGAAGCGCGATTCCTTCGGCATGGAGACGATACGGGCGCTTGCCGGAACCGCCCGATCGGGGGGCGGGTACGTAGTCTTCATCTGGCCGAACCCGGGCAGGGGGAATCGGGACGAGCTGAAGATCGGGTATGTCCTCCCTGTCGATGACACCTGGTGGGTCGGTTCCGGTGTCTACCTCAGCGAGATCACCGGGAGGGATGCATCCTTCCCCTCTCCTCCCTGACGGATTCCTCCATTCTCCGGGAACCTCCCTATCCCCCGCACCCGACCATCCATTCCATCCCGTGGAACAGCACGAAGTGCCCTCGTGTCCAGGGAGCGTATCGTATCACTACCTTTTTCTCCCCTGCGTCCAGATCCCCTCCCATGTCGCTCCTCCCGAGAACGACCTGGGGAATTCTCGCCATCCTGCTCGCAGGAGCCCTGCTCCTGTCAGCAGGATGCCTGTCAGAGAGCGGGAAACCATCCGCCGCAGTGGATACGGCCGGCCTGAAGTACTACACCGAGCAGTTCCCGCCGTATAACTACCACGAGAACGGCACGCTGAAAGGCATCTCAGTGGATCTCCTCGGGGAGATCACCGCGAGGCTGGGAAAGCGGGTGACCCCGGACCAGGTGGTACTGATGCCCTGGTCGGGAGCATACCAGGCGTCCCTCACCGGGAACAACACCGTGCTCTTCACCACAGCCCGGCTTCCCGAGCGGGAGGCGTCCTTCAAGTGGGTCGGGCCCATTGCCACGGACCGGTATGTCCTCTTCGCCGCACGGGACCGGGCGATCACCGTCCGTGGCCCGGCGGACCTGAAGGAGTACCGGATCGGGGTCATTGCCGATGACGCGGCCATCCTGCATCTCCAGGATGCCGGCGTAGACCCCAACCAGCTTGTCACCGATACGTCGGTCTCATCACTCATCGATGGCCTTGCCCGCGGCACGATCGACCTCTGGTGCTACCCGGAGATGGCAGGCCGTATCTTTGTCCAGGAGGCCACCGGCTCTCCTGACACCTTCCTCGTCGTGTATGCGCTTGAAGACTATGACGTCTACTATGCCTTCAGCAGGGATGTACCGGATACGACCGTGCAGGCCTTCCAGCAGGCCCTGGACGCCCTCAAGGAGGAGAAGGATGCCCGGGGGATCAGCACCCATGAGCGGATCCTGGGGCGCTACAACCCCTCGGTCGGCCTCGCCCAGCTCCAGTACCTGACCGAGGAGTGGGCACCCTTCAACTACGACAGGGACGGGACCCCCGGCGGCATCGGGGTCGAGATGCTGGATGCGGTCTTCCGGAACCTGGGGGTGAACCGCACACGGGAGGACGTCCGCATCGTCCCGCTCGCGGATGCATTCCGGCAGGCACAGGGGGATACGGGCACTGTCGTCTTCTCGATCGTCCGCACGCCAGAACGCGAGCCGCTCTACCAGTGGGCAGGACCGTTCACCCGGGCCAGCTTCGTGGTCTTTGCCCCGGTGAAGGACAATATCACGATTGCATCTGCGGCGGACCTCAACCGGTACCGGGTCGGTACTGTGGCAGGTTCTATCGAGAACACCCTCCTCACCGGCCAGGGCGTGGAGGCATCGCGCATCGTGAATGGCCCGGTCCCGGTGGACCTCCTCCGGATGCTGGAAGCCGGGCAGATCGATCTGTGGGCCACGGGCGATCTCACCGGCCGCTACGAGATGATCAAAGCGGGGGTTGATCCTGATGCCTACGAGATCGTGTACACCCTCTCCGAGAACGACTTCTACTACATCTTCAGCAGGGATGTACCGGAGACGCTCGTCACCGCGTTCCAGCAGGCCCTGGGAACGGTGAAGAAACAGAGGGATGCGCAGGGGGTGACGGAGTACGAGCGGATCATGTACCGGTACCTGGGGGTCAGCTGCACAAGGAAACCGTTCCCGGATCAGGCGGTGGTGGACCTGGTCACCACAACCGCACGGGACATCGAGAAGAACGCACCCGAAACGATCCGGCACATCAACGCGGGGGAAGCTCCGTACCGGGATCCCGAAAACCCTGCCCTCTACGTCTTTGTCTTTGATACGAATGTCACCGTCATTGCCCACGCCGACAATATCTTGGCCGTGGGCCTCAACCAGCGGGGAAAGGCCGATGTCACCGGGAAACCGTTCCGGGATGAGATCGTGGAAGGGGCCCTCGCGAACGGCACCGGCTGGGTGGATTATGTGTACAGTAATCCCGTGGAGGCTGGCCTGTACCGCAAGACCTCCTACTATCAGCTGGTCCGGGGGAGCGACGGGAACCGCTACGTGGTCAGCAGCGGCACCTACAAGGGCTGCGGGTGAGGGACACCCCCCTCTCCCTGCGTTCCCCGGGTTCCCCCAACGACGGGGCATGGCTCCCTGCCCTGCGGTGTGGCCGTCGGGTAGGACCCTGAAGTGGGTTACCCTGTTCCCGCGATGGGGCCGCATCCCCCCCCTGACCCCGGTCGGCAGGGTCTCACCGGGAGCCCTCAGCTGCCCCGCTTTCTCTTCACAAGCGTCAGGATGTTTTTCCCGCCCGCATGCCGGTAGGAGACATCATCCACCACCTGCCGGATCAGGTAGATTCCAAGGCCCCCGATCTGCCGCTCGGAGATCCCTGATTCCCGATCAGGATCCGGGAGGGAGAGTGGGTTGAACGGCGATGCGTTGTCCACAATCCGGACCTTCGCGGTCCTGTCCGTCGCGGAGATGGTGAGGGCGATTTCGCCTGCGGCACCCCGGTATCCATGCTGTATCGTGTTGGCGACCGCCTCTTCCACGGCGAGCTGCAGGTCAAGGATTGCGTCGTGAGGGAACCCGCAGGCCCCCATCACCCGGTCCAGGAGAGCGGACACGCGGGGGATTTCCCCCAGGTCGGCCCGGATGACAAGCGTCGCGGATCGGTCCATGTCACACGCTCCTCACGACCATCAGCGTGATGTCGTCTGACTGGGGCGTTGTCCCGGTGAAACCCTGCACGGAATCCAGGATCGCCGAGACGATCCCTGCGGCGGGCAGCCCCCGCGACAGCGCAACCACCCCGCGCAGCCGGTCCTCCCCGTACATCTCACAGGCGGTATTCTCGGCCTCGGTAATCCCATCCGTGTAGAGGACCATCACGTCACCCGGCCCGAAGACAATACGACTGGACGTGTACTCCGCCCCGGGGTCGGCCCCGACGGCCATACCGGTGGCAGGGAGGTCCGAAAAGGTACCATCGGCACCGTGGCAGACGAGGGGAGGATTGTGGCCGGCATTCACGTAGGTGAGGGAACGGTCATGTCCGTTCAGGATTCCGTAGAACAGGGTGACGAACATGCCGGCCTTCGAGTCCGCGGTGATGATGGCGTTCGCCTGCCGGATCGCCTCGGCCGGCTGCTGCTGGAACCAGGTGGCATTGACCCGGACCACGATCCTCGAGAGGGCCATGAAGAGGGCGGCCGGTATCCCCTTTCCCGAGACGTCGGCGATCAGGAGACCGAGCCGGTCCTTTGCCACGTGGATCACCTCGAAGGGGATCACGTCGAAAAAGTCCCCGCCCACCTCCTTGGCCATGACACTTTTCGCCGCGATGTCAAAGTGCTCGAGCTGGGTGATGGTATCCGGAAGGAAACTCTGCTGGATCTCGGCGGCGATGGCAAGCTCGGTATTCTTCCGCTCCACCTCCCGGAGCAGGGTGTCGCGTTCCGACTGCACCCGTTGCTCCGTCTCCCGGTTGCGGATGATGAGGGCAAAGATGAACATGCCGGCGGCGTTCCCGAGAATCATGGGGATGGCGACCGAGCTCACCAGAGCCACTGCCTGATCGAACGGCCTGGCCAAAGCCAGGGTGAGGAGCATGTGAAAGCCTTCCATCAGGGCGGCAAAGGTGACGGCAACGATGAGACCGGGGAACCTGCGGTTGTTTGCGAGCCAGATGAGACCCGCAAGGAGGCCGGCAAGGACCGTGGCAATCGTGCAGGGCACGACGGTGAACCCCCCCAGGCTGCCCCGGTAGGCGGCGCCGATCAGGCCTGCCCCCACGCCGACCACCGGTCCTCCCACGAGCCCTCCCACCATGGGGCCCAGGTCCCGGATGTTGATGATGGCCCCCTGGATCGTGAATCCTCCTGCCGTTCCGTAAATCGAGAGTGCTCCGAATACCAGGATCAGGATCGCCTGGGTCCGGACGGTCAGGTGCCCGTCCAGCACCTCGTCAAAGAACCTGGCACGGGTCACCAGGTAGGCAACCACGGTGATGACGCAGGCCAACTGGAGGAGGAGGATGAGCGAGGTGATGATCGTGCCTGCCATGGATCCCGTGTACGAATGGCACATCGTTTCCCTAATACCGTTGCGGTCCTGCGGTTGCCTCCCCCGCCCTCACCCACCGGCAATGTTTAATGCCCCGGAAACCAGACGAATCCCTTGAGGAACAGCGTGGAGATCACCACTGCAGCACGGGGGGGTGCCGTCGTCCTGTCACTGGCCGGGAGGATCGATACCGTGGCGGCACCCATGCTGGAACAGGCGGTCAACCGGGCCATCGACGCCGGCGATAGAAAGATACTCCTGGATTTTTCCGGTGTTTCGTACATCAGCAGCGGGGGCCTGCGGGTGCTCCTTGTCTCGGCAAAGAAGCTGAAAGGTCCTGGCGACCGGTTCGGGCTCTGCTGCCTCACGGCAGACGTGCTGAAGGTCCTCAGGCTTGCCGGCTTCACCTCCCTCTTCTCCATCTACACGACCGAGGGAGAAGCCCTTGCCGGGTGGTAACGAGCCCCTGACCCCGCTCCAGTGGCAGCCGGTGCCCGGCCAGAAGGGCGCTTTTGTCTACCCCTTCACGCGGAAGGTGGACACCGTTTCCTCCAACTCGTACCTGGTCCAGACATCGGGGGCCATCATTCTCATCGATCCCGGAGGCCTCCCCGACCAGGCGACTCACCTGGCGTCGATCGTCCGGGAGGCCCGTGCCGAAAGGTCCCGGCCCCTTCTTTCAATCCTGACCCACGCCCACGTGGACCACTTCATCGCGGCACGGTCCGATCCCCTGCTCGCGGACCCGGAGGCCACCCTCCTCGCCATCCAGGAAGCCGGGGCTTCTGCCATCGAATCCGCGGATGGCAGGCTGACGATGGCAGATCTCCTGGGCCAGGAGATCCCCCCGATCCGGATTGACCTACGCCTTGTCCGGGAAGGGGATGCGGGGATGTCCCAGGGGCCGGTCCGCCGGATGTCCGTGAATGCTGTGGAGATCACGGTGGTGCGCGAACCGCCTGAGTTCGGCCTCCCCCGTGAGCAGATTCTTGTCGGGAACGATCCTCCCCTCGCCATCTACCACACTCCCGGCCACAGCCCCGACAGCTGCTGCATCCGGATCGGCGGCCTCCTTTTCATCGGCGACCTCCCCTTTGCCGCAAGCCCGGGACTCGCAGGTATCCCCGGGTGGAACCGGGAGGCGCTTATCCGTTCTCTCGCGGGCATCCGGGAACTCCTCTCCCGCGGCGGGATCGCAGTGGTCTGCCCCGGCCACGGCAGGATCCTCCTTGCAGGGGATGCCAGCCGGATGCTCGGTGCTGTGCAGGAGGACACCGGGACGCTCACCGGGGTCGAGGAACTGAACCAGGACCGGGCGCGGGAGACCGCTGCCTTTGCCGAGGCCTGCATGGAGCAGGTGAACGAGCTTTTCACGGTGATGGCGGGAAGGCTCTACTACGTCTCCCACGTCATGGAGGAACTGGGTGAGGACGGGATCGCGGCGGATCTCCCGGCCCTGCTCCGGGGCGACGTGATCGATGACCTGGTGGAGGACTTTGCAGGGTTCACCCGGGAGTTCCACTCGGGCAGGTACATGCCCATCCACCAGGCCCTCAAGGGAGGGCAGGTGATCAGCAGGCTGGAGCGCACCTTTGACCAGGAAGCCCTGGCCCGGATCCTTGACCCGACGCTTCTCCGGCGTGCGGAACGGCTCCTGGGCGACTACACGACCATGCTCCGGGGATACAACCCGCCGCGGGAAGTAGTCCTCGTGGACCTCCCCGCTACCGTCGGGACCTGCCTCTCGGGCCACACACTCCCCTCCTCCAGCGACGAGGAGGTCCTGGCATCTGCCGACGACCAGGAGGCATTCGGCCGGCTCCTCCTGGCCCGGATCGGCATGCCGCCGCTCCTTTCCGACGTAACGGTCACCTTCGACGCCGAAGCCGGGATCCCCGCTGTTCCTGTTGATCGGGAACATTTCCTGGACCTGCTCACCTACCTGCTGGAAGACCTGGTGGGGACCGGTGCGCATGCCATTACCATCCATACCGGGACAGAGAGGGACGCAGCGGTCGTGACCCTATCCGGTGAAGGCTGTACCGGGCGCCCTGACGGAGGAATCCCCCGCAGGTTCCTCTCCGGGCTCTGTGAACGGGCCGGGGGCACGCTGGATGCCCGCGAGGCGGATGGTTCCCGAACGTACAGGATCAGATTTCCGCTGGTTCCCTGAGGTTCCCCCGGCTGTGCCTGACGGGGGGGAAAGCTACGCTTCCGGTGACTTGACTTCCTCCGAAGGGCATTTCCCTCCCGCCGCAGAAGTACCGGACACGATGCAGTGCATCCAGTGCGGGTGGTGTTGCCGGCAGTACCGGGGCTACCACTGGGCCAAGCCCGAGGACCTCCTCAGGTGGCACGATGAGGGGCGGAAGGATATCCTCCGGTACGTGGCGGCAGGGAAGGACGGCCGGGGGAACCACCGCACCGCCGCCGATCTGGAAAGGTCCGATCTGGAACGGTGCGGCCCCGTGGAGGGCTGGACCGACCCGGCGACCGGGATCCTCCATGAGGGCTGCCCGTTCCTGGTCCCGGCAGGCCCCTCGCGGTACCTCTGTTCCATCCACCCCACGAAACCGCAGGTCTGCCGGGACACCAACACCTGGGAGTGGGGGTTCGGCCGGTTCGGCCCCTGGGGCTGCCCCGTCTCCCCCCCCTGACCCCTGCGGCCGGTCACCATGGATACCGATCGGTGGTATTCATGTGAGGTGAACTACGGGGACGCTCCCGGGGGTTCCGCTGCGGCTCTCCCCCGCCGGTTCCGATTCACTGCTGATCCCGGGAAAGAGGGAGAGGATACTATCCTCTTGTCGTGGGGGTGGGAACCGGGAGGGGGCAGATCCCTCTCCTGTCTCCCAGCCACAGGATGGTGTACGGTGGATTGCCTGCAGTACCCAGCCTGAAAGTTTCCGGGAACTCCAGAAGCGGCCGGCGGTTTATGAGCGGGAATAAGGGTGATACGCCGACGTGAGAGGGGGACCGTTGTCAGGAGAAATGCGAGCGGGGGCGCCTCCCGGCACCCCGTCCTAGAATGTGGTGGAAAAAGGGTAAGGGGTTCAGGCGTTCTTCATCTTGGCCTTGGCAACGAAGCCGTCCTTGCCCAGGTAGTACATGAACCCCGGCTGCTTGGCGATCTTCTCGCTGCCGACCTTCTTCTTCCTTCCACCCTTGTTGTGCTTCATCGGGGCGGCCCAGACAAAGCCGTCCTTTCCGACAAAGTACAGGTAACCCTCTTCACGCTTGATCTTTTCATTTCCAACTTTCTGTCCCATCAGTACACCTCGTAATTTAGGGTGACAATTCAGTTTTTTGTGCTCGGGGAATAAAAGCTTTGTGGAATGATGTCGGGTTTATAGCAATGCTTGATAGCAATTCTGGATGGTTATACAATCCAGATTTGGGGGTCACCGGGAGAGCAGATCGCCCGGATTTACCGGTCGGTATTCCAAGCCCCGGTGAGGGGAATTATCGCATTATGGACGTTTTTCGCGAGAATTATGGGTTTTTCGCCATTTCCTTCGGGGGGTGTTCCGAAGAGAACATGCACCATTGCCCATGGAAGCGTTCCCTGCAGTCAGGTACTACCGCCGATCCCTCCGACGCGCACCGGCGACAGGCATTCCGGCGGATTCAGATCCATCCCCGTTCCTTCCAGAACGCGTACTCGTGGGGCCAGGCGGCCCGGTGCTCCCGTACGATCTCCAGGAACGCACGCCGGTTCTCCCCGATCTCTTCCTCCTGTCCCGGGTAGTTCCGCCCGGTCCGTATCGCCCCGGCAAGGGTCTCTCCGAGGGTCACGGCCGCCTCCTCGGCAGGAAGGAGTGCGTCCGGGTTCTCCCCCAGTGCGGCCCAGGTATCACCCACCGTCACCACCCCGAGCCAGTGGAGGACATGGTTCAGGTACTCGACGACGGCGTTCCCTCCTGATTCCCAGGTCGTGGCAACGGAACACCCGTACCTGCCGGTCAGCAGCTGGCAGTGGATGGCGTCAGCGGTCCGGTCAATGAATGCCTTCATCTGGGCAGTGACCTGGTCGATATGTACCGGCGAGCCGAGCACTATCCCTTCGGCCGCCACCATCGATTCCAGGAGGCCTCTGCCATGTCATCCCCGTGGTGGCAGAGCCCGGTGGCGTGGCAGGTCTCGCAGCCGGTGCAGGGCCGGATCGTGAGGGCACAGAGATCAACGAACTCCGTCTCTGCCCCCGTCCCCTCCGCCCCCCGGAGGACCGCCCCGACCAGCCGCTTCGTCCTGCTGGATTCCCCGCGGGGGCTCCCGCAGATACCAATCACCTTCATGCCAGTCCCCCCTCCGAGACCGCGTATCCGCCCTTTCTCAGCTCATTCAGGATGTACCGGGAATGATCAGGCCCCCGGGTCTCGATCACGAGATCCAGCCGGACCGCCGTGACGCCGATGCCGGGATCTCCCCTCCCATGGTGGATATGCAGGATGTTCCCGCCGGCCGCCCCGATGAGGGAGAGCATCCTGGCGAGCATCCCCGGGATATCCTCGATGGTGGCAGTGAGATGCAGCATCCGGCCGGTCCGGACCAGCCCCCGCCGGATCACCCGTTCCAGGAGCGGGATGTCCAGGTTCCCCCCGCTCACGACAAGCACGACCCGGCTCCCGGGGACGATACCGGCGGATCCGGAGAGGATCGCCGCCATAGGGGCGGCCCCCGCGCCCTCGGCCAATACCTTCTTCCGCTCCAGGAGGAGGAGCATCGAGTCCGCGATGGCATCCTCGTCCACCAGGACCACCCGGTCCACCATGTCCCGGATCACGGGGTAGGGCAGGTCCCCTACCCTCCGGACCCGGATCCCGTCGGCAAGGGTCGGCAGGGAATCCACGGTCACGGGTTTCCCTGCCCGGAGCGCCTCCACCGCCGACGGGCAGGCGGCGGCCTGGACCCCGGTCACCCGGATACCGGGATTCGTTCCCCGGAGGGCTGTCGCTATGCCGGCGATGAGCCCTCCCCCGCCGACGGGCACGATCACCTGGTCCACGGAAGGGAGATCCTCCCGGATCTCCAGGCCGATGGTACCCTGGCCGGCGATCACCTGGGGATCGTCGTAGGCATGGACGAACATCCTCCCCTCTCGCGCCAGCTCCCGTGCCCGGTCCAGGCTCTCCTCCAGGGAGGCCCCGTGGAGGATTACCTCGGCACCGTATGCCCTGGTGGCGGCCTGCTTGGAGATGGAGGCCCAGGCCGGCATCACGACGGTGGCAGGGACACCTGCCAGGCGTGCGGCCAGGGCCACCCCCTGGGCATGGTTCCCCGCCGACGCCGCCACGATGCCGGCCGGTCCTATCCTGTCCGGGTGTGAGAGGACGTGGGCAAGGGCTCCCCGGATTTTGAAGGACCCCCCCTTCTGCATCGATTCCAGCTTGAGAAAGACCTCTGCCCCCGCCATCGCCGACAGGGTGGGGGAATGGACGAGGGGTGTCCGGATGACGTGGGGCCGGATCAGGGAGCGGGCAGCCTCAACATCCGGAAGGGTGACCATGGGGAGAGAATGGGTGACCGGGAACTTGAGGATTGCGCCTTACCCGGCCCGTGGTGACTGGGGGAGCCGGGTGTGCCCCATTTACTTCTCCACCTGCGCAGTCTCCTCCGAGAGGTCCCCGGAGAGGTCCATTCCCGTGAAATCCCCCGTTTCGGGGAGTATCACCGTGAACCGCGGCGTCATGTCCAGGGATACCGGTGTGTTCTCCACGGCCAGGTCCAGGAGATGGCCCCCCTTCGATCGATCTGCGGAGAGAAAGTGCAGGTGGTAGCCGGTCACATCGATCCCCTCCGTGTAGGGGGGACTGTAGAATCCGACCACCGTTCCGGTGACATTGTACCACTGGAAGACCGCCTGGTGGGACACGGCCTCAGTGAGAGGCGGGTAGGGCTTCTCCTGGCGGGGCACCGACCGTGCCTTCACGGCAGGGAACGTGCCGTCGATCCGGATGGCAAAGAAGTAGTTCTCCGAAGGGAGCGCGGCATTGAGGGCGGCAGTCAGCTGGCTCAGGTTCGATCCCGAGATCCCGGGGATCACCGTCTCGCGCTCGAATGTCGTGATGTCGGCGTAGGGGACGAGGATACTCCCGTTCACCGGTTGCGCCGTCCCATCCATCCCCACCCGGTAGCAGGTGCCGTCCAGCACCACCATCTCGCCGTCCAGTGCATCAAAGGTCCCCAGGCCGAAGTCCCCGTGGCGCATCATCTCCCCCACCGGGATCACCCCGTCGT
>JAJRDC010000030.1 GCA_028678635.1 Methanomicrobiales archaeon | reverse complement strand
GCCTGCAGGAAGGTCACCATGACGCCCAGCCGCCGGGCGTTCTCCCCTGCCGTTTCCAGTGCCTCAGGATCCAGGTCCACTCCGACGGCCTGGCGGGCGGAGAGGAGCATGGCCCCGCAGGCAAGGATGCCGGTGCCGCACCCCAGGTCCAGGATCGACTTCCCCGCGATATCCCCCCGGGACCATGCATGATGCAGGAGACGGGCGGCCAGCACCGCGGGGGTGCGGTACTGTTCCCGCGCTGCTGAGGGCGAGGAGAATCCCTCCAGTCCCTCCAGCGCCATCTCCAGGTGCCGGAGCCTCATCCCTCGCCCCACTCGTCGGCCACGTAGTCCTCCCAGGAGCGGAGCCCGAGGAGGATCTCGTACTCGGCGGGGGTGAGGACCGGGACAGGGAACCGGGCCTGGTCATCGTACGCGAGGCGCGGGCACGCGGTGTTCACGTAGGCCTCGCACCCCAGGTCCAGGAGTGCCTCCGGGGTAACCTCCCGCATCATGACAAGCACTGCCTTCTCCGACAGGCCTGCCAGGCGCCGGGCCAGTTCCAGGCGGCCCTGCCCGCTCTTTGCCGCAACAATGATCCCGATCCGTTCCCCGCCCCGGGCCCGCTCGATGAGCCCGAACCTCTGGCGGAGGAACCGTTCCGCCGACACCTCGGTGACGTCGCCCGTGTACGGGTCCAGGGCCACCACCCGGGCGCCGGTGGCCAGCTGGACCCCCAGCGGGTGAAAAAGGCCGGGGCCCACGAACAGGATCTCCCCTGCACCGGTCTCCCGCGCGGCACGGAAGGAGCAGCCCAGCACCTGGCCGGGGTGGGGGGTCCGACCGGAACCGGCGGCCACCACCGGCTCGAAACCGGCACGCCGCAGTTCGGCCGCCACGGCCTCCAGCAGGTGGACATGCTGGACAGTGGTGACGAGGCCGACCCGGGGGCCACGGAGCAGGGGAAGCACAGCCCGCACCGCCGCGGGATCGAAGTCCATCGAGACAGGCTCAAAGATCACCCTGTTATCACGCCCGACGGGGGCGTGGCCGAAGTGGACCAGCACATCGGCCACCTCCAGGGTATCCCGCGCGAGATCGCAGGCACCGTAGCAGGGATCGCCGGAGAGGATCACCTGGAACCCTTCCCTCCGCAGCTCCTGCGCGATGGCGTATCCCCGCCGTTTCAGGCCTGCCGGGAACTGGAGGGCAACCATCCGGGCGCCCCGTTTCCGAAGGTCGTCTGCGAGGCTAGAGACAGGTCTCAATGACATGCACCCGGCCGCCCCGGACCTCCACCTGCACCAGGCGGGTGAACGGGCGCCCGATATCAGCGTACCCACGGCGGATCACGACGCAGATGTCGGCGATCTCGGCACCGGTAGACTCCACGGCCTGGATCAGGGCCCGCATGGTGCCCCCGGTGCTGATCACATCGTCAATGATCACCACCCGGTCCTCCTCCGTGACCCCGTTCAGGTACAGTTCCCCCTTGGAGTAGCCGGTCACCTGGTGCACTGCCACCTCCCCGGGCAGCTTGTAGACCCGCTTCCGGACGATGGTAAAGGGGATGTCGGTGGCCATGGAGAGGGCCGTCCCGATGTGGATCCCCATGGCCTCGGCGACTACGATCAGGTTCACGTCCTTGAAATTGATCGCCTTGATCATGGCGGCGCAGACGTCCCGGAGGAGCGCCGGGTCCACGCAGGGCACCCCGTCGGTGATGGGGTGAATGAAGTAGTCGTAGTCACCGCGCTTCACGATGGGGCAGGTCTCCAGGGACTGGATCAGACGCTCAAGCATAGAGTTCACCCATGGCAGAGAGGAAGGATTCGATGACGCTGCGGCTCACGTGGGGCATGCAGACCAGCCGCAGGTGGCCCCGCCGGGTCCGGGAGATCCGCCATCCCTCCGGGACCCGGTCGCAGGCAAAGGCGGCCACGTTCACGTCCGGCATGGTGACCACCGGTATCCCCAGCACCTCCATCCCCGCGATCAGGCGCCGGGTGTTGGCCATGCAGCCCTCGACGATGGCCTCCATCCCCTCCCTCCCCAGGTATTCCAGGACGGCAAAGGCGGCCGCCACCGGTCCCCCGGGCCTTGTTCCCGCCAGCGTGTATTCCTGCTTCACCGTCAGGTAGGGGGTGGGGATGTTTAACAGGTCCAGCATCCCCTGATCACGGACCATGAAGCACCCGGCCGGGATCGTGGACATCCCCATCTTATGGGGATCCACCGAGATGCTGGAGACACCGGGGAGGGCGAAGTCGAAGGCCGGCGGGTTCGCGAGGAAGGGGATGACCATCCCGCCGAAGGCGGCGTCCACGTGGAGGAAGATCCCCTTCTCCTCCGCGATCTCGGAGAGGCGGACGATGGGGTCCACCATCCCGTACTCCGTGGTCCCCGCCACACCGCAGAGGGCGATGGTGTTCCGGTCCACGAGCGCGTCCGCCGCCTCCGCGTCCATCCGGAACCGGCCATCCAGGGGGACTATCCGCATCTCCACCCCCAGCATCTCGCAGGCCTTGTCAAAGGAAAAGTGGGCGGACTCCGGTATAACGGCATTGGGCCTCTTCACCGGCTTCATCTTCCGGGCGATCC
>JAJRDC010000081.1 GCA_028678635.1 Methanomicrobiales archaeon | reverse complement strand
GACCGCGGTGGTGCTGCAGCTGACAGCAGGGGGCGGCATGTCCTACCTCTTCCGGATGACGGTGGTGGTCCTCATCGCCGCCTGGTACCACGGGGCCCGGAAGAGCGGGGAGCTGCTGGACGTGGCCGTCTGCTTCTTCGGGAACCGGGCGGGATTCGACCTGGGGCTCCTCGCGGAGATGGCCGCCCGGTCCCTGGACCTGCTCCTGGAGGACGTGGGGATGATGGAGATCGCCTGGAAAATGAAGGGCACCCCCCGCCACCTGCAGACCCTCACCCCGGCCCTCTCCCTCCTCCTCCACCGGCAGATCCAGCAGAACGCGGAACAGGCCTCCCTCATGGCCCTCCGGGGCTACACCGCCGGGGGCAGCCTCTGCCCCGCCTTCCCGTTTCCACGCCGGGACCTGCCCGCCGCCTGCAGCGTGCTCCTCGCAGCCGTCATCGCGCTTGCCCCCCTCCCGCCCCTCCCGCTCTGACCCCCGAGGATGCAGCAGCCTTTGATCTCCATGAATGGATTGTATCCTCTCATCGTTGTATATCGGTACCATTCATCCGCAGACTCCTTCTGGGACGCTCTCGGGGGCTCCGCTGCGCTCCGCCCCCGCCGCGTGGGCACCCCCCCGCCGGTTGATCCGGAATGGAGAATCTTCGGCGCAATGAGCCGGAGGAATGGACTATCCTCTCGCCGGGGGGAGGGGACCGGGAGGGGGCTGCGCCCCCTCCCACAGCAATAGGAACGAAAACCTCGGTTTCTGAGAATCTCGGACGGGAGGGGACCCCGGCCCCCTCCCGGGCACACTCCCACATGAGGATAGGACTTCGTCGTACTACGCCCGATGGGAAAAAAAAGATCTGAGCTTCCCTCTTGGAATTATTTCCCCGGGTTCCCGCCCTGCTGCCGGGCGGCCAGGTATGCGTTCACCGCTGCGGTGATGGCCACCACCTCCTTCCCCTGCCGGAGGGATGCGGCCAGGGTCGCCATCCGGGTCTCGTCCTCCCGGACGTAGCGGGGCAGGACCTCCATCACGCCCTCTTCCTTCAGGAAATGGGTATGGGTGGCCCCCTTGATGAACCTGGGGTGGTGCATCAGGGCCAGGTGCAGGGGGAGCGTGGTTTTCACCCCCAGGATCACGTACTCGGAGATGGCCCGCCGCATCCGCTGGATCGCCTCGGGCCGGTCCATGCCCCACGCGGTCAGCTTGGCGATCAGGGAGTCGTAGAGGACAGGGATCGAGTATCCCATGTGGATACCGGAGTCCAGCCGGATCCCCGGCCCGCCGGGCGAACGGTACCGCACGATCTTGCCCGGGTCTGACTGGAAGTTGTTGAGAGGGTCCTCGGCATTGATCCGGCACTCAATGGCCGCACCGCGGATGGCCACGTCCTCCTGGTCGAAGGGGATGTCCTTCCCGGCAGCGATGGCCAGCTGCTGCTTCACGATATCCACGCCGGTGATGGCCTCGGTGATCGTGTGCTCCACCTGGAGCCTCGTGTTCATCTCCATGAAGTAGTAGCTGCCTTCCGAGTACAGGAACTCCACGGTGCCGGCGTTCGTGTAGCCGGCGGTCTTCGCCACCCGGACCGCGGATTTACTCATCCGGTCCCGGAGCTCCGGGGTCATGATGGGGCAGGGGGCCTCCTCAACCAGCTTCTGGTGGCGGCGCTGGATGGAACACTCCCGGTCAAAGAGGTGCAGCGTGTGCCCCGCCGAGTCGGCCAGCACCTGGAACTCGATGTGTCGGGGCCTGACCAGGTACTTCTCGATGAAGACGGTGGCATCCCCGAAGGCCGACTGGGCGATACGCTGGCCTGCCTCGATTGCGGTGGTGAGGGCCCCGGGATCGTTCACGATGTGCATCCCGATACCTCCGCCGCCGGCCGATGCCTTCACGATCACCGGGTACCCGATCTCCTCGGCCACCATGGCGGCCTTCTCCGGCGTGGTTCCCTCCTCTGTCCCGGGGAGGACCGGAACGCCGGCCTTCTTCATCATCCTTTTTGAGCCGATCTTGGACCCCATGGCCTCGATGGTCCGCCAGTGGGGGCCGATGAAGATCAGCCCTTCCGACTCAACGAGCCTCGCAAAGTGATGGTTTTCGGCTAAAAATCCGTACCCGGGGTGGACCGCCTCTGCACCGCTCTTCTTTGCGATCTCCACGATCCGCGCCTGGTTCAGGTACGATGTGGAGGGATGGGCCTTACCGGCGCAGAAGGCCTCGTCCGCGTACTTCACGTGCAGTGCGTTCTGGTCTGGCTCGGAGTAGATGGCCACCGTCTCGATACCCAGTTCCCGGCAGGCCCGCATCACCCGGATGGCGATCTCGCCCCGGTTTGCCACCAGGATCTTCTCGAAGTGGCTCATCGGACCACCAGGAGGACGTCACCGCCTGACACAATGTCCCCCGTGTCCACGAAGATGTCCGTCACCCTGCCGTCCCGGGGGCTGGTGACCGGGTTCTCCATCTTCATGGCCTCCAGGACAAGGAGGGTCTCCCCCTGCTTCACCGCGGAGCCCACCGAGACGAGGATCTTCAGGACCATCCCCTGCATGCTGGCCTTGATGCCGCCCTCCACCTCGCCACGGGGGGCCTTCTTGCCCGGCTCCGCGGCCTGGGCCACGGCGCTCCCGCCGACGGAGACGATCCGGACCGCGTACACCTCGCCATCCACCTCCACCTCCATGGCCGACGGGATCCCTGCCGGCGGGGACGACCCCGCGGCCGCCGCCTTCTTCGGGAGCTCCTCGGCCTTCTTCTCGCCCCTGAGGAACGCCGGGGCGACGGCGGGATACAGGATGTAGGTGAGGATATCCTCCTCCTTTTTAATAAGCCCCTGGGCCACGGCCTCCTTCTTCATCTTCTCGTACGCGGGCTCCAGCAGGTCTGCCGGCCGGACGGTGATCACCTTCTCGTTCCCGATGATCTTCTTCCGGATGGCCTCGTTCACCGGCCCGGGGGCCTTCCCGTACCACCCCCGCAGGTAATCCTTCACCTCCATCGTCACGTTGGTGTACCGTTCCCCTCCGATGAGCACGTTGAAGACCGCCTGGGTGCCCACGATCTGGGACGTGGGGGTGACGAGGGGCGGGTAGCCCAGGTCCTCCCGGACCTTCGGGATCTCCTGGTACACGTCAGTCATCCGGTTCAGGGCATCCTGCTCCTTCAGCTGGGAGACCAGGTTGGAGATCATGCCCCCGGGGAGCTGGTACAGGAGGACGTCGCTGTCTACCCGCTCGGAGATGGGATCGAGAATGGCCCCGTACTTCTCCCGGATCTTCAGGCAGTAATCCCGGATATCCCGGAGGGTGACGAGGGAGATCCCCGTGGCCCGGGGCGTCCCCTCCACCGAGGCGATGATGCTCTCGGTGGGCGGCTGCGAGGTGCCCATGGCAAAGGGGGACATGGCTGTGTCCAGGATGTCCACGCCGGCCTCGATGGCCGCCTGGTAGGACATGGGGGCGATCCCTGCCGTGCAGTGCGCATGGAGGTCGACGGGGAGCCCCGTGGCCCTCTTGATCCCGGTGATCAACTCCCGGGCAGGGTCCGGCTTGATAAGCCCGGCCATGTCCTTCACGCAGATGGAGTCGCAGTCAAAACCTGCCAGCTCCTTCGCCATCTCCACGAATGTGGGGACGGAGTGGACGGGGCTTGTCGTATAACAGATGGCCCCCTGGAGGTGGGCCCCGCACTTCTTCACCTCCTCCATGGCCTTTTTCATGTTCCGGATATCGTTTAACGCGTCAAAGACCCGGAAGACGTCCACTCCCCACCGGTGGGCGGCGGGCACGAACCTCTCCACCACGTCGTCCGGGTAGTGACGGTACCCCACCAGGTTCTGCCCCCGGAGGAGCATCTGGACGGGTGTGTGGGGGAGAGCCTCCTTCAGCGCCTTTAACCGTTCCCACGGGTCGTCGTTGCAGAACCGGATGGCGGTATCGAACGTGGCCCCGCCCCACGCCTCCACCGACCAGAACCCTGCCCTGTCGATCAGGCGGGCCAGAGGCACCGAGTCCTCGGTCCGGAGGCGCGTGGCGATCAGCGACTGGTGGGCATCACGGAGCGTGGTGTCCGTGATCTGCAGTGTGGTGGATGCAGGTTTGGCCATCTCTCCTCCGGGCGGATCCTCGGGTAAATGAAACCTCTGGAAGCTTCAGTGGCTCCAGTATAAAAAAATATCACTCCATGAACGGGGGTGCCGGAGACACGATTGATCTCACCATCCACCACAGGGCCCCGGGCCGGGACCGAATCCTCCCCGCCCTGCATGTGACGGTTTCACCCCTTTGCGTGGGGAGACCCATCCCGGTCCCTCCCCGACAGAAATTCGGAGACAAGGTTGCCGGAGTTTTCTCCCCCCCGTGATCGCTCGATTGTGTTCCGCAACCATGATATCGCATGGGAAACCGGGTATCTACCGGTGAACCCATGGACCAGCAGCCCATCGTCCGGCCCGGGCAGCCGGCACGGAACTTCTCCCTGAAGGATCAGGATAACACCACCTGGGACCTGTACGAGCAGCAGGACAGGAGGGTGCTCCTCTCCTTCCACCCCCTGGCCTGGACGCCGTACTGCGCCCAGCAGATGCAATCCCTGGAGGAGCACCGGAAGATCTTCGGGGACCTGAACACTGTTGCCGTCGGGATCAGCGTGGACTCCCTACCCTGCAAGCGGGCCTGGGCAGACCAGCTGGGCATCGGGAAGACCCGCCTCCTCTGCGACTTCTGGCCCCACGGGAAGGTGGCCGCCGCATTCGGCATCTTCCGGGAGGGGAACGGCTTCTCCGAGCGGGCCAACATCCTCCTGGATGAGAAGAGGGTCGTATCCTGGGTGAAGGTGTACCCGGTCCACTCGGTCCCGGACATCCAGGAAGTGATCGGGGTCCTGGAGAAGATGTAAAAGGGTGACGTTCCCGGCCACCCCCCCCATTTCTCTCGAATCTGGCCTATAATGATCATATGCCGCGGAGGGGGGGCCTTCCCTTCAGGAAGGAAGGGTGATCGGGAGGGTTTCCCGAATCCCGGCCCGAGCTCTCTCCCCTCATTTCTCATCTGTCGTCACGGAGGGGGTGGATCCGGCAGGGAAAAGTGGGATTCAAAAGGAAAGAAATGAATAAAATATTTATCCAGATAGACTAATTATTTACTCAAATGCTGCTTCGCAGACTTCTCACCTCGGGCACCCGGGTGGAGATCCTCACCCTCTTCCTGCTGGACCCGGACCGGGAGCATTATCCCCGGGAGATCGAGCGGGCGACCGGCGGGAACATCAACGC
>JAJRDC010000074.1 GCA_028678635.1 Methanomicrobiales archaeon | reverse complement strand
CGTCCTCCCGGATCCCACCCTCCCCGACGTCCAGAAGGCCTTCCGGGCCGGTGCCATCAAGGAGTTCGAACGACACTCCCGCCTCGGCTTTGTCAGCGGCGACGGCCTCCTGGAAGAGGTGGACCGCCTGCGGGACCTCGGCTTCACGCGGGTCACCCTGAAGACCGGCGCTTACTCGGCAGTGGAACTGGCGATGGCCATGCGCTTCGGGTCCGAGGCGAAGATCGACCTGCTCACCATCGACGGGGCGCCGGGCGGAACCGGGATGAGCCCCTGGCCCATGATGAACGAGTGGGGGATCCCCACCTTCTACCTGCAGGCCATGGCCTACGACTTTGCGAAGAAGCTGGAGAAGAAGGGCCGGCGCGTCCCGGACATCGCCATGGCCGGCGGGTTCTCATCCGAGGACGGCGTCTTCAAGGCCATCGCCATGGGTGCCCCCTACGTGAAGGCGGTCTGCATGGGGCGGGGCCTCATGATCCCCGGCATGGTGGGGAAGAACATCGGCGTCTGGCTCAAGGAGGGCAACCTGCCCAACACCGTCTCCAAGTACGGGAAGTCGGCAGAGGAGATCTTCGTCGCCTACGAGGAGCTGAAGGCAAAGTACGGCAACCGGTTCAAGGATATCCCCACCGGCGCCATTGGCATCTACACCTATGCCCAGCGGTTCCGGACCGGGCTCCAGCAGCTGATGGCGGGCTCCCGCAACTTCACCCTGGGCACCATCTCCCGGGCGGATCTCATGTCCCTCACGGAAGAGGCCACGAAAGTCTCGGGGATCCCCTACGTGATGGATGCCTACCGGGACGAGGCTCTCAAGATCCTTGAGCACTAGGCCGGTTTCCCCCCATTTCCCTCTTTTATCCTGTCTGCAGAACAGCCCACCCTCTGCCGCAGAGCGACCTCTCCCACCTCTCCCAAGACCTTTCCCGCTCCTGCCGGGAGCTGGCCCTTGTCTGGGGTGGAGTACCTGCGCGGGATCCGGGCGGAGGATCCCTACCTCTTCTCCCTGGCGATCCGGACGAATCCGTTCCTCCCGGACACAAGCCCGCTGGTCACGGAGACCACGCCCGCGGACCGGTCACATATCGGGGAGGGAACCGGCGGGAGGGGATCGTCCCCTCGTGTGCATCATCCATCTGGAAAAAGGGGAATGTCGTGGATGGGGCTATTCCCCTGTGAGATGTAAGGAGGATGCACACGGGGGTGCATTGGGAGATTGCATGAGGGATGTGCGCAGAGTGGATAAAACGGGGAACCTGTTCTGCCCCCTGGCCGCTCCCCTATCCCCGGTAGGCAGGGAAGCGGTCCAGAAACAGGCGGCCGCGAGCACGAGGATGGCAGACTCGGGGCCTGGGACGTGAGGTGAACCACTGGCAAACGGTATCTGGCAGAACGGTTCCCCGAGGGCAGCAGTGCCCAGGAGGATGGTGGTGGTCATGCCAGCCATCACGGCAGCCATTCCACCGGACTGCCTCCATGCAGGCAGCCGGAAGCGGGTCGATCCTTCCGCAGGCGTCCCGGGTTTCCCGAGTCTCCCGGGTCCGCTGCCATCGGATTCCTGCTTCCTGGTGGGGGGCGTGTGTGGCATCGATCTCTCCTTCCCCCGGCCCCGGGTCCCGGTGGGTGCACCGGGCCGCGGAAGCCGGCGGCGGGTCTCATGATGCCGGTGTCAGTACAGGGGTACTTACACCGCTGGCAAATGGTAGTATGTATCAATTATATTTAAGTGTTTCTCTTTGTAATTGTATGTAATTACCTGTAATATCATAAATACGCAGGTTAATCTCGATGTAAACGAGAGGGTTCCCCCTATTTCCGGAAAAGTAAATTGAAAAGGATTAATTGGGGGAGATCTCTTTACCCGGTTCAGGGACCAGGTCCCTCACCTCTTTTCCGCGGAGATGAAGATTTGCTTTTCAGGGATCCCTTTATGGATCAGAGGAGTGATCCCTGTGGGAGACGGGGTGCACCATGACCGAATACTCAGTGCTGATTGGCGGCAGGGCTGGGGAAGGGCTGAACCGGGCAGGCGTGGTCCTCTGCCACCTGCTTCAGGACCGGGGGTACCACGTGTACCTGTACTACGATTATCCCTCGCTGATCCGGGGCGGTCACAACTTCTCCATCATCCGGGCTTCGCCGCGGCCGGTCTTTGCCCACCGGGACCGGGTGGACTTCCTGCTCGCCATGAACCAGGAGACGGTGGACAGGCACCGGTGGAGGCTCACGGAGGGTGGGGTCCTCCTCTTCGATGATTACACCGTCCACACCGGGAATGGGGTGGGTCTCCCCCTGGAGCGGATCCTGAAGGAGACCGGCGCCCCGGGGATCGCCCGGAACACCGGTATCATCGCCGGGTTCTCCTGCGCCGCCGGTATCCCCCGGGAGACGCTGGAGCACGTGCTCCGGGGGGAGATCCCCCGGGGGATCGAGGCCAACCTGGCGGTGGCACGGGGTATCTATGCCGTGGGGAGCACCCTCCGCCAGATCCCTGAGATACCGGGGAAACGGGGGCACCCCATCCTCACCGGGAACGACGCCACGGGGATCGGCCTTCTGGCCGGTGGCCTCACCTCCTTCATCGCCTATCCCATGACCCCCACCTCCAACCTCCTCCACTTCCTGGCCCAGCACGCTGACCGCTACCGGCTGAAGGTGGTGCACCCCGAGAACGAGATCGGGGTCATGCTGATGGCCCTCGGAGCTGCCTACGGGGGCGAACGGGTGGCGGTGGGCACCTCCGGGGGCGGGTTCTGCCTGATGACGGAGGGACTCTCCCTGGCCGGCATGGCCGAGATCCCGGTGGTCATCGTCCTGGG
>JAJRDC010000163.1 GCA_028678635.1 Methanomicrobiales archaeon | reverse complement strand
CTACGGCCGGGCCATCTCGTCCAAGAACCGGGCCCAGCTCTACCGGCTGCGGAAGTGGCAGCGCCGGATCCGGGTCTCCAATGCGACTGAGCGGAACCTGGCCTTCGCCCTCTCGGAACTGGACCGGATGGCATCCGCCCTGGGGCTGCCCCGGAACGTCCGGGAGACGGCGGCCGTGGTGTACCGGGATGCCGTGGACAAGAACCTGATCCGCGGCCGGTCCATCGAGGGCGTGGCGGCGGCAGCCCTCTATGCAGCCTGCCGGCAGTGCAGTGTCCCCCGGACCCTGGACGAGATCGCCGAGGTCTCCCGGGTATCCCGGAAGGAGATCGGCCGGACCTACCGGTTCATCTCCCGGGAGCTGGGTCTCAAGCTGCTCCCCACGTCGCCCATCGACTACGTGCCCCGGTTCTGCTCGGGCCTGAACCTGAAGGGCGAGGTCCAGTCCCGGGCCGTGGAGATCCTGCGGCAGGCAGGGGAGCGGGAGCTGACCAGCGGCAGGGGCCCCACCGGGGTCGCGGCGGCCGCCATCTACATCTCCTCCATCCTGGGCGGGGAGCGGCGGACCCAGCGGGAGGTGGCCGAGGTGGCGGGGGTCACCGAGGTCACGATCCGGAACCGGTACAAGGAACTGGCCGAGAAACTGGATATCGAGATCATCCTCTGATGTGTTCCCGGGATTGCCCCGAGCATCCTTTTTTCCGACAGTTCTTCACCACCATCCGTTCTTTTACTCCCGGGACCCGGGGACAACACCTATATTCCCGCTGTAGAAACGTATAGAGCATCAGGGTCCCCGCGGACCCGCAGCCGTATGCGCCCGGCCTGCCGCCGGGCAGGGTGGAAGATCCAGGATGGTCCCGAAACACATCGGTCTCTGTGCCCTCATGCTCGTGGTTGCACTCGCCTGTGCGAGCCCCGTCGCAGCGGAGGCCATCGCCGTCTCCGGGGGCACCGGGGGGTTCATCCCGTCACAGCACGCGGACCGGTTCACGGTGGCGTGGGAATCACCTTCCCCCGGCGACCACGTCCTGGACAGGAACGTAGCAGAGGTGACCGGTCCCTCGGTCCAGCTGATCTTCATCGGGAGCACCGATGATTTCTCACCCGAGACCGCGGCACAGATCGAGCAGGCGGTCTGGGACGGGAAGATCCTTGTGGTCAGCTTCCCGGCCACCGCCAGGTTCCGGGACAGCCTCCCCTTCACGGGGACCGGTGCGGAAGAGGGAACAGAATACCTGGAGGTGGCCAGTCCCGAGACTTCGATCTCACGGGCCGTTTTCGACGGCCTGGCCGGCCGGTTCAATGCCTCGGGTCCTGTCCCGCAACGGCTCTCTGCACGGGAGAAGGCCGGGACCTCCACCCTGCTGGAATATACCACCGGTGAACCTGCCCTTGCCTACCGGCAGTACGGGAACGGGTACGTGATCGGCTGGACGCTGGATGATCCCTCAATCTACCTGGGCAGCGGGACCGCGGATACCGTGCTGTTCCGTCTCGTCACCACCCTCCTGGACTCCCTGCCCGGGACGGTCACTCCCACCCCCACACCCACCCCTACCCCCGAACCGACCACGCCGGCCCCGACCGAGACCACGCTCCCACCCACCACGGAGGTGACCACGGAAGTCACCACGGCCACTCCGACACCCACCGCCACTGCGGCCACGAGCGGGACGATCCTCGTGAACTCGAATCCCATGGGCGCCACCGTCTTTTTAGACGGGCGTTACCGCGGAAAGACACCCGTCGAGATCAGCGGTGTCCCTGCCGGGTACCATTCCCTGAAGATGACGATGGATGGCCGGTATGACTTTGACGGTAGTGTGACCGCGGTGGCAGGTGAGACGGTCACGGCCTTCGGGTCACTTCCGAAGGAGGAGGGGTATCCCACCAGCGTGGTCACCACGGCACCCGTGACCACGACACCCGCATCCACCGGGACCGATAACCCCCTGGTGAGCCCGGTCGTGATCGGCGGGGCCCTCACGGCGGCCATCGGGGCCCTCGCCACCATCTACTCCCAGAAGCAGAAGAAGCCGTAACCCATCCTTTTTTCTCCGGATTTCCCCATTCCGGATCACAGCAACAACTATATTCCCCTGACGGGAAACCTATATGCCATACCCTGCAGGCGGGCTCGTAGATCAGGGGTAGATCGTTACGTTCGCAACGTAAAGGCCACGGGTTCGAATCCCGTCGAGTCCACTTTTCTCCTTTACACAGGGATTGAAAGAGAGCGCAAGCTCTTTCACCCATCCGCGGGGAGGGGATATCATGAAGCGACATCTCTGCATTCTGCTCCTTCTCCTCCTCATCCTCATCCCCCTCACGGCATCCGCCCTGGAGACCCTAAGCGGCGGCGAGGTACGCATCGACCAGGCGGTCGAAGATGACGTGTTTGCCTCCGGGGGCTCCATCACCGTGAATGCCCCGATTGACAGTCTGATCGCGGCCGGGGGACAGATCACCGTGAACGCGCCGGTAGCGGGCGACGTCATCGCTGCCGGGGGACAGGTCACCCTCAACTCCGATGTGGGCGGCAAGGTGGTGGCAGCCGGTGGCACGGTGACCCTCAACGGGAAGGTGGGGACAAACGCGGTCCTCACCGGCGGGGAGGTCACCCTGGGCAGGGAATCCTCTGTGGCCAGGGATGCGATGATCTCCGGCGGGAACGTGCTGAATGCGGGGGACGTGGCGGGCACGCTCTCGGTCAAGGCCAACACCTTCACGAACGAGGGCAGTGCCGGGTCCCTGGACGTGGAGCTCCAGCAGAGGGGGATGCGTGCAGGCACCTTCCTCTCCCTCTTCGGGATTCTCCTCACCGTGGGCCTCTTCCTCCTGGGCCTGGTCCTGATCCGGATCGCCCCGCACCGGTTCGGCGCTGTCGTGGGGGAACTCAGCACATCACCCCTCCTCGCGGTGGTGGGCGGGTTCCTTGCCATCCTCGTGGGGTTCCTTC
>JAJRDC010000007.1 GCA_028678635.1 Methanomicrobiales archaeon | reverse complement strand
GAGGCCACGGCGTCCATGCTGTTCGCAAGCACCTGGTCAAAGCCCAGCAGACGGGCGGTCATCTCCCTGTCCACGGGGTAACCGGTGGAGGCAAAGGCGGCGGCACCCAGGGGGGAGAGGTTCACGTGGAGGAAGGCACCGCGGAACCGGTCAAAGTCCCTCCCCAGCGCCTGTTCATAGGCCAGCAGGTGGTGGGGGAGGGTGGTGGGCTGGGCGGGCTGCAGGTGGGTGTAGCCTGGCATCACCGCGTCCCGGTGGGCCTCGGCAAGGGTGAAGAGGACCTCCCGGAGCCGGACCAGGGAGTCCATGGTCCGGAGCAGGTCCTCCCGGAGCCGGATCCTGAGGCAGGTGGCGACCTCATCGTTCCGGGACCGGCCCATATGGATCCGCCCTCCCGCGTCCTCGCCGGCCTGTTCCATCAGATAAGCCTCCAGGCCCGCGTGGATGTCCTCGAACTGCTCGTCAAAGACCTGGTCGGGGAGGCCTTCCCCGTGGAGACGGAGGAGCACCGTAAGGAGCGCCCGTGTATGCTCCGGTGCCATCAGCTTCTGGCGATGGAGCATCACGAGATGCGCCATGTCCACGAGAATGTCTGCCTCGGCGATCCACCGGTCCGCCTCCATGGAGGAGAGGTACCGCAGCACCTGCCGGCTCCGTTCGCCGGCGAGGCGCCCCTTCCGAATCTGATCCTTCTTCATGCTGCCTCCTGCCCCTTACTCCCGCGAGGGGAGATCACGTTCATGCCACCCCTTCCGTGCCGCCGCTTCGATGGCCTGTTGCATCGATTCGCGGGGAACAATGGTGGCCACCGGCACCTGCACCAGCTGCTCCACCGTCGTGGAGACGATGGGGGCGCAGACGATGCCAATGGCCCCCTCACGCTCGGCGCGCACTGCTGCGACGATGGCGTCCTCCACGGTGTGGACGGCGTACTCCCGGACCCGCACGCGGCGGCCGTCGATCTCTGCGGTCCGCTCCTCGATCCCGTCCAGCGTCTGCCGGGCGGCGATGACCCCGATGAACTCCTCGTCGCCGGGCTGGGAATAGTACCGGATCCCCCGGGCGATGGCCCGGAGGGTGGAGAGGTTCGGGGACCTCCTGCCATGCAGGATCTTGTAGAGCGAGGACTGGGCCACACCGCTCCGGTCCGAAAGCTCCTTCACGCTGATCCGCAGATCATGCTTCAGGACATCCGTGAGCGCGGCCACGAACTCCTCGTCCGACCGGAGGGATGCCCTGACCAGACGGTCGACCGGGTCAAGCTGTACCATCTGCGAAGAGTGATGGGCCCAAAAGGAGAAAAGGGTTGCCGGTAGGTGTTGCCCTCCGGCGTCCCCAAAGGGCTCACCTGCGCGCGGAATGTGGACATTTATAAAGTTGAAATGGTACAACTGTGTCAATATTATGATATTTTGAATACAATACAACAGATCTAATGACAGAAAAAGAACATTTATTATACCGCCGGCGTTCACCTCTTCTCCATGCAACTGTCCCGACCACTGGCACTGGCAATCCTCTGCTGCGCGGTACTGCTTGCCCTCGCGGGCTGCATCACGTCCAACCCCCCGTCGACCCCGGAGGTGGGGATCCTGTACAGCAAGGGCACAGGGCCCATGCCCATGCTCCTCGCCACCCACCAGGTGGACGGCTACATCGCCTGGCAGCCCTTCGTGGAGGTCGCGCCGTTGGCCGGCATCGGCAAGGTGATCGCCTACTCCGCGGATCTCCCGCCCGATGGGGAGTGGGAGGACCACCCCTGCTGCGTTTTCGCGGTGCGATCTGATCTCATGGCCCAGAACCCGGAGCTGGTGAACGCCGTGGCCGCGGCCACGATCCTGGCCACCGACTACACCACCGAGCACCCGGACGAGTCGGCTGAGATCGTTGCCGACTGGCTGGCAGGGAAGGGCAACTTCACGTACGGGAACATTTCGGTCTCGTCAGTGGAGGTCCTCCAGCACGCCTTCCCCACGGTGAAGTTCGTGAACGAGCCCACCCAGAAATGGATGGACGGCCAGGTGGAGTTCGTCCACGCGCTCCGGGAGCTGAACACCCTCACCGGTTCGCTCGCCAATGCATCCGATACCGAGGTCCGGAGCATCCTCTTCGACACGGACCCCTACTATGATGCAAAGGCCATGATCGATGCTGGCCACATCACCACGCCACCCGCGGCGACAGAGAAGCTGGGGATCGGGTACCTGATGTCGGACCACGATGCCGCCCTCTTCGTGGCCGTGAAGAAGTGGGAGTACTTCAATGACACCTACGGCGTGGCGCTGAGGCCGCAGGACCCGGCCAAGACCCGGCCGGACATGGTGGATCTCGTGGTGAACGGCCAGAAGGTGGCCGAGATCGCGCTCATCCCGGGTGACGCCGGCCCGCAGCTGATGCAGCTGGTCGCCACCGACGCAGCACAGATCGCGTTCGTGGGGAATCCGCCCACCATCGCGGCCATTGACAAGGGCACGCCCGTGAAGATCGTGATGGCGCTCAACCTGGAGGGGTCGGGTCTCGTGGCCTCCGCAGACTCGCCGGCCCACGACTGGCCCACGTTCGTCCAGTGGGCCAGGGACCGGTCCGCGGCGGGGAAGCCCCTGGTCATCGCGGCACCGGGGAAGGGCTCCATCCAGGACGTGATGCTCCGGTACGCACTGAAAGACAGTGGTTTATCTGTGAGGGAAGTGTAGTTTCCGGGAAGATGACCCGGATCCCTGCCACCGCAGGAAGGGGAGCCTGAATGCGGCTCCCCCGTCCCGTCCTGCGGTTCCTGCTGCCTCTCCTGATCCTGGTGGGGTGGGCGGTGGCCAGCCACCTGGTGGCGAACCCCTACATCCTGCCTACTATCGCATCGGTCTTGGAGGTTCTCCTCCACCCGTTCAAGGATATCCTGGGCAGCGGATCCCTGGTGGAGAACGCCCTTGTCTCCATGGGAAGGGTGGCGCTGGGATTCCTCCTGGGGGCCGTGGTGGCGGTCCCCTTGGGGATCCTGATGGGCCGGTCCGAGCAGACGAAGGCCTTCGCCGATTCCACCATCGAGCTCCTCCGTCCCGTCCCGCCCCTGGCCTGGGTGCCCCTTGCCCTGGCATGGTTCGGGATCGGCCTCTCCTCCATTGTCTTCATCATCTTCATCGGGGCTTTCTTCCCGATCCTGCTGAATACCATCGACGGAGTCCGGGGGGTGAAGCGGACCTGGGTGGAGGCGGCGGCCACACTGGGCGCGCAGGAACGTCAGATCCTCTTCCGGGTGATCCTGCCCGGCGCCCTGCCCACCATCTGGACCGGCCTCCGGG
>JAJRDC010000247.1 GCA_028678635.1 Methanomicrobiales archaeon | reverse complement strand
ACACGTTCATCAAACCGGTGGTGTACGCCGAGGTGGGTTTCACCGAGCGGAAAGACGGGAAGATCGACGATCCGCTGGAGGGCATCGGGTTCTTCGGCAGACCGGAGACCATCATCGTGCTCCTCATCGGTGCTGTCACGGGCTTCCTCTGGCTTGCGATCCTCCTTATCGCCGTGTGCACGAACCTTTCGGCCATCCAGCGGATCGGGTACCTGCACGGCCGGCTGAAGTAACCGGGACCACTCCCTCCGTTCCCCCTTGAAAAAACCGGATTTCACCTCTGCCCTGAAGGGGAGAGGACCGCCTCCGGCGCTGTCACCATGATCGCCGGAAGGGTGGATGGGCGTTTCCCCGCCGAGCTTCCGGGATCCGTCACATGCACCGGTGGCCTTCCCCCTTCACCGGCCTGCCTTCCCCGTACCCTTCCGCCAGAGTTCCTCCAGGTCCTGCCGGTACACGCCCACAAGGTTCGTGGCCCAGACGGCAAGGTCCGGGATCAGGGTGAAGAGCCCGTAGGCAATGATCACGAGGGCGAGAAGCGCCCCCAGTTCTGCGAGGACGTTATGGGCCCAGAAGAAGGACTCGTACCCGTACTCACCGTTGGATGCGATCTCCGGGAGGTACGGGAACCACTGGTCGGTATAGGCGATGATGACAAAGACGTTCCGGAACAGGTTCAGGATGTAGATGGTGGGGACCACCAGGAGGAACGCCTCCACCTTCTGCCGGAGCGTGGTGGGGACGCCGGCCACCACCCCCAGCATGATGGCCATGGACTGGAGCCCGGTGCAGGCCAGGATGATCTCAATCCGGAACCCGTTCCGGTAGATCATGTTCCAGTCCAGCCGGATGGCCTGGTACCCCATGGCATTGAGCAGCCAGACGATCTGGCCGGTCACCACGCTGATGAGCCAGTTCCCCAGCGGCGGGAAGTAGGCGAAAGGCGCGAAGATCAGGAACGCCACTGCGGCCGCGAGTGAGAGGCGGAGCACCACGGGGTCCTCCCGCAGCAGACGCCGGGCTGTGACGTAAAAAAACGGGATGGCCAGGATGGCAATGATCGGGTACATCAGGTTGTTGTGGGCGATGTAGTCCGGGATCTCCGCGTAGAGGAAGAGGATGATGAAGGCCCACCCGGCAATGGCCGCATACTTCCGGTGCCTCCCCGGGATGAAAAAGGCAAGGAACGAGATGCAGGAGAGGAGCACACAGAGGCCGGCGAGGGCCGGGAGCGTGGTCATTCCCTTCATCATGGGCTCGCAGATGGGATGAAGTTTCCCGCCTCCCCCCGACGCCCTCACGTGGGATGATATGATCATCCACGATAATCTTGCAGAGAACGACAGAGGGTTTTCAGATGACGGTACGGGAGGGGGCTGTTCGCCCTCTCCCGGTCCCTCCCCCGATGAGGATAGTCCGTCACATCGGGAACATCACCAGCGGTGCAGTAATCCGGATCAACCGGTAGGGGGTGCCCACGCGGCGGGGGCGGAGCCGCAGCGGAGCCCCCGAGAGCGTCTCACCAGTACCATTCGAATGAATTCCACCGCTCCATTAAGAAGGGTGGATACCGCGCCCGCAGGTCCCGTCCAAGGCTTCAAGAGGTTGGGCCGCACATGATCACCAGATGTTCTGCCCCAAGTGCCGGTCCCTGATGATCTCCTCCGGCGGCCAGATGAAGTGCCGGAGGTGCGGGTTCATCCGGGAGTTCTCGGAGAACGACAGCCTTCAGCTGACAAAGTCCCGGGGCCAGCGGGAGATAACCATCATCGACGACACCGAGAAGGTGCCAACCCTCCCCACGATAACGATCCGGTGTCCCAAGTGCGGCAACAACACCGCCTTCTGGTGGCTGCGGCAGCTGCGAGCCGCCGATGAATCCGAGGTCCGGTTCTTCCGCTGCTGCAAGTGCGAGCACACCTGGCGGCAGTACGACTGAGTAACCGTCACACGGCCGGAGAACGGACCCGTGGGAAGGGAATCCGGCATTTTCACGGAACCCGCCCGGATGATGTCCGCCTGATCTCCACCGCCACCTCGTTTCTCCGGAGGAATCCCGGCGTGAAAGGCGGGTTGTAGCGCATCAGGAAGGGTTCCCCGACGGTTGCGATACCGGCACCGGCCAGCACCGACAGGAGCCGTGCCCTGGCATCCGCCACATCCGCGGCACCGGCGCGTCCCTTGAACCGGATCACCGCCAGGTCCCGGGCCGGGATCTCCCGGAGACTGACCCTTGGATCCGTGGGGTCAGGAAGCGCATCGCCAGCGATATCTTTCGGCATAACAAAGGACATGCTCCCTGCATCCGAGATGACGGGTGAGGTCATCGGGATCTTCACCGGGGTGATGACAGGGGCCGTCATGGGGATCTTCTGCCCGGGCTGGTTGTTCCCGGTGATGTACCGGAAGAGAACCCCGAAGGTCTCCCCTTCATCGTTCCCGGCAACGGTGGCCACCCATACCGCCGGGTAGTGCCGGATCTCCACTTCCCCCCTCTCTTCAGTCACCTGGTACTCCATCGTCTCGGTCATTTTCTTCCCCGGTGGGAAGCTCCGACATGCAAGAAAATAAAGCTGACATCCCTGAATCGGAGGAACCGCTGGATGGGAATCTTCACCGTCCTAGGATCTCTTCCCCGGTGCCTCATTTCATAACTTTTTTATACCCAATTCTCATTATTAATCATGTAAAATAGGGGTTGCCCTAATGGCCGACAAGTTCGACGTGAAACTGGTGGAGGAGGCCAAGTACTATTCACCTCCTCCCGAGTACAAGGAGAAGGCCTTTGTCAGGGATTACGAGAAGACCTACCAGCAGTTCCTGAAGGACCCGGAGAAGTTCTGGGACGGGATTGCCCGGGAGCTCCACTGGTTTGCCCCCTGGAAGAAGGTACTGGACTGGAACTACCCCTATGCCAAGTGGTTCGTGGACGGGAAGCTGAACATCACCTACAACTGCCTGGACCGGCACGTCTACAACCACCGGAAGAACAAGG
>JAJRDC010000055.1 GCA_028678635.1 Methanomicrobiales archaeon | reverse complement strand
AACCAGACCTTCACCAGCATATCGGAGGCCGAATTCGGGTAGAAGCTGGTCCCCCGGTAATGGTTCCCGTTGGCATAGGGATTCCGGGAGTTCAGAGGGACGTAGTAGTAGTTCTTCAGGTCGTAGGTGCCGGTGTCCAGCACCACGTAGAGCGGGCTCCCCGCCGTGAGGATCCCCTGCCGCCCCACGTACACTTCCACCCATTCGGGGCTGGAGGAGGAGGTGGAGGTGACCATGACAGGCGTGATGGTGGCCGTGGCCAGGTCGGCACCTTTGAGCGTTGAGCGCAGCCGGACCGTGATCGGGATGGTGGGGCTCCCCTTGCGGGCCAGGGCAACGGCGACCTTTTCAACCCCCGTCCCTGCCGACTTCACGGACTGGGCCTGCTTGATATAGGAGCTGCTGTACCCCAGGTACGAGGAGGTGGTGGCGGTCTCGGTGGTCGTCACCAGTCCCGGTTCGGGCGGGGGCGGGGGCGGTGGTATGGGGGTGGGGGTTGGACTCGGGCTGGGTGAGGGGTTCGGCGGTGGTGTTGATCCGGAGAAGGTGACCTGGATCACCGTGTCGCCGGCCGGGAGAGAGAAGGTCAGGGTCCTCGCGGCACTGTTCCAGGTGTAACCGATGGTTACCACCCCATTCACCCGCACCTCCCTGGGTGCCTCGGAGGGGAAGGTCACGGAAGCGGCGGAAGGTGCCTGGATGGTGCCATCAAAGCCCGTATCCGAAACGTGGATCCCCACCGTGACCGGCTTCGTGGAGGTGAGCCGCCTAGCCCCATCTACGGTGAGGGTGGTTGCATCCTGGAGGCCGTACCCGCGGAGCTCTCCGTCGAGGTCCGAGACAAGGACCATCCGGCCGTCTGAGGTTATGGTGCGGTAGCGGATGGTGCCGCCCGCAGTGGAGAGGAGGACGGTATCCTCCCACGCATTCTTCTTGACGGTCACGCCGTCGTATGAGGTCCCGCTGATGTCGGTCACCGTGGGGGCCGCTTCGCTGCTCCCCAGGGGGTAAAGAACCCCGAGGAACCGGGTGGCTGCCACCTTTGTGGCGGGGGCCACCCTGACATAGGAGGTGGCTGTGTTCGCCCCATAGATATCGGTGGGCTTCCCGGTGAGCACAGTGTACCGCAATGAGTCCGGGCTTACGACCTTTGCATACAGGCGGGCCGTGGGGCGGGTGATGGAGATGGTCCCGATACCGAAGGTGTTCGTCTTCACTGAGCCGGATCCCAGGCCATGGAGCAGGAAATCGAACTCCACGGCCCTGGTGGCCGCCAGGTCGTCGTAGACGATCAGATAACCGGGGTCATCGTGCTTGACGAAGATGAGATCCCGGGTGAACTTCGAGAGTTTCCCCTTGTACACGGGTGCAGCCGATCCCTGGGTCATATCGCAGACCGATGAGGAGAGGAACCGGGTAATCACCGAGGACCCGTCAGGGGGGTGGATCACCTGGCTGTCGGCATCCTTGTCCAGCATGATCGTGTTCTGGCCGATGGTGGCACGGTACCAGGTCCAGTAACTGGAGTCACTGTATCCCTGGGTCGATACGCCCGGGAGGATCACCAGCCGCTCGCCCAGAGCATCCAGGAAGAAGCTGTTTTGCTCGGGACGGTCGTTCCCCGGGTTGAAGGGACCGGACTTGAATCCCACCAGGGTATCCTCAGTGTCCCAGCCGGTCCGCATGGCCGCCCAGCCGGCATCCCGGAACCAGCGGGAGAGGGGGAGGCTGTCCGGCGACTGTGCCGTGAGGGTGGTATCGGTGAAGAGGATATCGCCGATGGGATCGGGGGAGCGCAGGGGGGCGTTCTTGTAATACCACTGGGCGTACGCATTGCCCGTTCTCGAGGCAAGCGCCGCGGCCCCCGCGCTCCGGAAGGCCTCGCCGAAGTTCTCGTCGCCGAAAGCGCTGGATTCGCCCTTCCGGTCAGGCGGGAAAAAATAGACGAGGAACTCAGGCGACTTGCTGAACTTCGGGTGCATGAAGAGGTTCTCGCCGGTGGCACGCCGGAGCGCCTCGGCGTAGTAGATCGCCCCGCTGCCCCCGGCATCGTTGGCAAGGCCGAAGGAGAGGTACCCGATCCCCTCGTTCCAGGCACCGTCCCGGTCAAAACGGTTGAAGTACTCCGCGAGCAGGGTGTCGTGGACAATGGTTGCGGCGGAACTGACCTGGGAGTTACCGGCGAGATCGTCCTTCAGGGCTATCGCTGCGAGGCCAACGCCTCCCTGCGCGAGGACGATCCGGTTGGTGTCGAAGTCCTGGGCTTCCATGTCGGTCCCGTGCTGCGCGATCAGAGGCTGCAGGGACTTGGCCACCATCGCCTGCTGGACCGTGGCCCTCTCCTGGGCGGTGAGGAGGGGGTAGATCCAGTCATAGGTCTCGGCCACAGCCCCCTGGAAGGTGCCGGACATGTAGCTCACCGTCTGCCCGTGCGCAATCCGGTCCGCGTCCTGCCAATAGGGCCAGGTACAGGCCTTGAGCAGGTACCCTTTTGCCCGGAGGCCGTACGTCGTGTCCCCGTTCACTGCGTACACGAAGGCGTTCGTCCGCAGCGCCACCGCTGCGTTCCCCAGGTCATCCTGGGCCAGCGAGGGACCATTCGGGAACGGGGTCTCCACCGCCAGCTGCTGGACACCTGCAAACCACGTGCGGTACGGGTCGGCGGCCACTTTTGCCTTCAGCCCCGCCACGTCTGCCGACGAAAAATAGAGCTGGGGATGGGCGGCACCGGCGGCACCGGCCAGAAGCGGGAGCAGTACCAGGACGAAAAGCACTGCTTCCGCAAAAAATCGTTTCCTCATCGACACCCTCTCCTGATACTGACGTGGGGATAATCGGGGGAAGACCTCATAAACATATCCCCTGAAATGACAATGTTGTTTCATTAACTGACACGTGGCTGTCCAGGCATTATCCAGCGGCAATTCCGCCGTTTCTCCCAGAGCGGGGTGAACCAGGCCTTTCTTACCGGGATCGACGCGATGATGAAGGTATCCCTCCTTATTCTCCTCTTCACTGCCATTCTTTCCTGGGGGCGGGGGCGGAGAGGAGAGGGCAGGGTAACTCCCTCCTTCCTCCCGATCCCGGAGCATGGTGGTCAGACGAGGTGGCCGGAGCGCTTCCCGGCATCCCTTACCGGGAGACAAACCAGGGAAGAGAGGGGCTGCCGCCTCCTGAACCGGGAAGGTTCAGACCTCAACCCACAGGTCGTCCCCTTCCACCTTCACAGGATAGGAAGGTTCTGCCTCCCGTGCCGGGCCCCGGACCACGTTTCCGGTCCGGAGATCGAAAGTTGACCCGTGGCACGGGCACTGGACGGTCCCTGCCCGGAGGATCCCACCGGAGAGGCGGCATCCCCTGTGGGTGCAGATGTTCCCGATCGCAAAGAACGACCCGTCCAGGTTTGCGACCAGGATATCCCGGTCACCGGCCTTCGCCGCCCGCATCCTGCCAGCGGGAAGGTCCCGCGCCGAACCAAGCGGTACCGCTGGCATTATCCCGATTCCCCACCCTCTGTCCCACGCCGTGTGTTCCCGTACATCCGGTTCATACTCTCCCTGAATTGCACATAAAAGGTCCGTGGCGCGTGGGGAAGTGGGGAGATCCCATCCTCCCGCATCCGCCGTTTGATGTTCAGGCGGGCCGCTTCTTCACTGCCGCGTCGTACATGAGCCAGTTCTTCTCCCAAGCAGGGTCCTTTGCCCTGAGCTGGGAGAGGACCTTTATTCGGATCTCCTGGGTGGAGATCCCTTCCTTCGCGTTCCGCCCGACATCCTGCGCAATGGTCCGGGCATAGTCCGGCGTTGCCCCTGCTTTCAGGGCGCTCACCACGACCTTCTCCGGAATGAACGATTCTTTCCGCCCGTCCCGTTTCGTGACCATCACCATGATGGGTACCTCTGTTCCCTCCGCTCCCCGTTCTCACTCGATGACCTTCGTCCCCCAGAGGGTGTGCTCGTACCGCTGGGCCTTCTCGGAGCCCCTCGTACAGAAGGACTGTTTTTTGAGACCCAAGTCTCCCGTCACCGGGCAGGTGGGACAGAGGCATTTCTTCTCGAAGGAGATGCACATGAAGCTCTTCCCGTTCCAGCAGAACAGTGTCTCCTTCGCGTTCTTTGCGCAGTTGTTGTACGTCGGGCAGGTCGGGCAGATACACTTCGCTGCCTCGGCCTCGATCGCCCTCTTCTGTTCCTCCGGCGACATCCTGTTTATCGCCTTCACCGTGTCTTCGAACTTGCTCATGGGATTTCACCTGTGGTTCATTTGTCTCCCGTTCCCGAGGGTCCGGGATGTTCATCCTGCAATACGGGGAGGCCCGGTCAGGCCTCCGCCTCTCCGGGCCGGGAGCCCTTCCCGGGCGGCAACCAGGGGCCCTCCCGGAGTACCGGCTCATCCAGCGGCAGCATCAGGTCCGGGCC
The DNA here is from genome assembly GCA_028678635.1 of Methanomicrobiales archaeon. The sequence continues at coordinate 1,398 of JAJRDC010000055.1, read as the reverse complement.
CCCCTCTCTCCTCCTCACTTCCACCTGCAGGACCACACTCCTCCGGGTCCCCGGGGAGTCGCTCCGCCGGATCTTCGGCAGGCGGACAATCTCCAACGGGGGGCGGCTGAACCGGCTGCCCCGATGGTAATACCAGTCCACCTTTCTCCGGGCGACCCCCTGCTCCCTGCAGCCTGATCCCAAGGTCTGAGGATTGAGACAGTGGATCTCCATCCCCGCCCCCGCATGGGCCGGGCTTCCTGCGGCCTCCAGTTTCCCCGTTTCTCCGGCACCTGTACCGCTCTGGTACCACGGAAGCCGGGGCAGGGAATCCGGCTGTCCGGTGGAAAGGACTGCCACCGGCCTGCCCCTACCGGATAACCTCGGGAGCAGGGAATCCATGAGGACCCTCAGGTTCTCCAGGCCTTCGGCCGTGAATCGCTTCCCGATACTTTCCACCATTCCTCTTCCTGTCCTTGCGGTGAGAACGGATCGCCGGTCTCCTGCGCCCGGGGCAATCTGGCCGGGGGACGCCGGGTATTTCGGATTCGTTTCCCGCTGGACCCGGCTTTTCTTGGTGATGGTAAAGCACTTGTCGCGTAACCCGGATTTTGATACAGAAATTGAGATACAACGATTCCAGACCTTTTCCACCGGAGACGACGAGCCGGCTCCCTTCCCGCACACAGAAGGTGGCACAGATATGACCGGGAGGCGATGGCGCCGGGATCAGACTCTTTTGGAGGTACACCCTCTGCCGGCGCCATGGCTCCCACACCCGGATTCACCCCGGCACGATGTCGGATTTGAGAACAAAAACTGACACACCCGGTTACCTATATCCCCCTAACGGCTGCCACCTTCGTCCATGCACGACGTTTCGGTGCACAAGGTTTCCGTAATCCTTGTCCCGCTGGTGATACTGGCGGTACTCCTGAGCTGTTCCGGATGCATGGCTCCTGCGCCCTCCGGTCCACAGGTGACAATCACCTCACCCCAGAACGGGGCATCTCTCCCCGCAGGGAGTGTCACGGTCACCATCCAGGTGAAGAACTTCAACATCGTGGACAAGCAGGGACAGGCCAGCACCACCGGTGAGGGGCATGTCCATTTCTACATGGACGTGAGTCCCCTCCCCAGTGACCCCGCGAAGCCTGCGATCCCGGCCGATGCCAGCGCGGTCTGGGCTCACGTGGCCGCCACCAGTTACACCTTCACGGGTGTCATGCCGGGGACCCATACCTTTTCGGTCCAGCTGGTGAACAACGACCACACGCCGATCACACCGCTCGCGACCGCCAGTGTCACCGTGACGGTCACCGGGTCGACCAATCCATCGGTTACCATCACGTCACCCAAGAACGGGGCAACGGTCCCGGCAGGGAACGTCCCGGTCACCATCCAGGTCTCCAATTTCAA
>JAJRDC010000096.1 GCA_028678635.1 Methanomicrobiales archaeon | reverse complement strand
TGGTGCGACGGCTGTTCAGCAGGCTCCAGCCCTTCTCGGCAGCATTCATGGCCTTCGGCCACGGGAGTAACGATGGGCAGAAATTTATCGGCGTGTTTGCCCTGGCCCTGGTTCTGGGTGGGATCCTCCCGACGTTCTCCATCCCGTATCAGGTGATTTTTCTCTGCGCCGTGGTCATGGGGATCGGCACCTCTGTCGGGGGATGGCGTATCATCCGGACGATGGGGATGCGGATGGTGAAGCTGGAGGTGTACCAGGGCTTCGCCGCCGAGACGGGAGCGGGTGTGGTTATCATGATCGCGTCAATTTTCGGAATTCCCCTCAGCACCACGCATACCATCAACACATCCATCATGGGCGTGGGGTCGGTGAAACGGCTCTCCGCGGTCAACTGGGGTGTCTCCCGCCAGATCGTCATGGCCTGGATCCTCACGTTTCCCGTCTGCGGCGCCATCTCCTGGGGGGTCACGACCGTGGCCATGAGAATCTTCTAGGAGTGGGGAGCAGCCTTCATCGGTGAGGGGATGGACCACGTATGAGGCACGTTCCCTCCGGTCACCATTCCAGAGAGCGCTCTCCCCCCTGCTTTCTGTCATACCACCGAAGGGGAGATCCGGTCCGAAGAAAGGCATAAATCCCGAGCCACCGCAGATCCCGGGCAGAAGAACTCCGGAGCATCTTTCCGAGGATACGACGGTGGCATACCCCGAGACCCCATCCGGCCGATCCGGTTTTTCCCATCCCTGCAGTGCCACGGGAGGTTCCGTCCACGGGACCTGCTCCCCGTTCCCGCATCCCCGCTGCGGCCGGGGGGATGCCTGATGGCGGGGAGGGCCGGTCGTGACCCCTTCACCGCGGGGTCCATCCACCTCCGCCGGCTGGGTGACGAGACCTACGTGATCAGCGAAGACTACTCCTTCAAGACCGGGACCTACTACCGGATCGTGAGCCTGGAGGTGGAGGGGAAGACACCGGTGCCCTCGTCCCGGGAGACGCTGGAGGCATACGTGGTGCCGGTCTGCCTGGCCAGGGCTGAGCAGGCAGGTATCCCGGTGCTTCCCTGGGAGATCTCGGACCGCCAGGTGCCCCTCCCGGCGATCCTGTACGGGGTTCACTACTTTGCCGATCCCTCCGAGTACTCGGTGGTGAGGGACCCGGAGACCGCCGCACGGGTGGTGCGGTTCATCACGAACGCCGGGAAGTACCCCTTCTGCTACCAGCCGGTCGGGGAGGAGACCGAGATCTTCCCGGTGACCGCGATCTTCGGGAAGACGGCGGGGGCACCGGGCAGGGTGGATGACCTCTGCGCAGGGATCTACCGGGTCTTCCGGCTGCCCCTCGTCAACTGCATCGTTGCCCAGACCGGGGATGCCGTTGCCCTCTCCGCGCTCGCGCCTGTCCGGTACTCCAGCCTGTCGCGGGAGGAGCGGGGGATCCTCACCCGGGTGATGGAGGAGGAGTGCCATGGCTAGCCTCGGGGTCTTCGTGGACCGGCAGGTGATGGGGTCCTCTGAGCAACTGACCGCCCTGATCCGGCTCCGGGAAGAGGCCGAGGCGATGGGCCATGGGGTGTACTTCATCTTTCCCGTGGAGGTCCGGAAGGTGGCACGGGTGGACGGGCTCTTCATCAGGAGCCGGACCGATCCCCTCCACATCAGCTACGTGGCCGCGAAGATCGCCGAACTCCACGGGATCCCGGTCATCGACGACCCGGTCTCCATCCAGGTCTGTTCCGACAAGGTGAACATGTACCTGCACCTGATGGAGCGGGAGGTCCGGATCCCCGAGACCCGGTTCCTGTCAAAAGGGGATATCACGAGAGCCGGCGCCGAGGATATCTTCTCCACCCTGGGGAGGCCCGTCATCCTGAAGGAGCCGTCCACCTCCTTCTCTCTCCGGGTCGAGAAGGTGGAGACGGTGGACCAGTTCCTGAAGGTGGCACGGCGGTTCATCAAGCTCTCCGACTGGATCGTGGCCCAGCAGTACCTCTCCAGCAGCTACGACTGGCGGATAGGCGTCCTGGACGGGGAGCTCCTCTACGCGGCCCAGTACATCATCCCCTCCGAGACCTTCAAGATCCAGGATACGGTGAACGGCCACCTGGTGTACTGCGCGGTCCGGAGCGTTCCCGCGCCGGAAGTTCCCCGCCCGGTGATCGAGACCGGCCTCGCGGCGGCAAAGGCCATCGGCACGGGCCTCTATGGCGTGGACATCAAGGAGTGCGAGGGGGTGCCGTACGTCATCGAGGTGAACGACAACCCGTCCCTGGAGGGGGGCGAGGATACCTCCTACCCGGACCTGAACCGGAGGATCGTGGCAGCTCTCGTGGGGGAGGGGCCCGGATCCCCTCCAGGCCCAAGGGGATCCCATGACTGACGCTGATCCTTCCCCGCCGGCCCGGGCCTCCCGGGCACCGCAGACCCTCCACCAGTTTTCCCTGAACGATCCCTCGCTGCACCCGCTCCCCGAGGCCGAGCACCTCCTCCGGGACCTGGGCAGGGACCCGGTGCGGGGAGGGATCCTCCAGGGGACCCGGATTCTCCGGGGATCCCTGCCCCACGTTGTGGGAATCCGGGCAGAGCCTCCCGGGGAGACCTTCACCGGCCGGGAAGGTCAGCTCCTCGACGGGCTCATGGCGATCCAGCATGCCCGGGGCGGCAGGTACACCCTGCTGGGACTGGGGATGCATCCACTCCTGGAGGGGAAGGGCGGGGCGGCGAACAGCCAGTGCCTGCATATCCAAATCAGCTACGGCACCGAAGATCAGGAGGACCCGCTGCTCGGGAAGATCCTCTCCCTGCTCCCGTTCCTGGTGGCGGTCTCCGCTGCTTCACCTTTCGTGGAGGGAAAGCTGGAGCCGGCAGCGGATAACCGCCTCCTCCGCCTGGGAGATCCTGCGCAGGCAGGGCCCGACACGGTTCCCGGCGCCGGGGGCGTCCCGGACCCGGTCTCCCTGGTTCTCCGCCGTTCCCCGGGCTGCCTGGAGATCCGTGCGCTGGATGTGCAGGAGTGCATCCACTCGGATCTCGCCATGGTGGCGTTCCTCGCTGCGCTGCTCCGGCACCCGGATCCCGGGACAGACACAGACCGCGATGCCGTCCATGGACTGCTGGAGACTGCCATCCAGCACGGCACCTCCCGTCTCCAGCCGGAGCTGGAGCGCCTTCTTTCGGCGGCAAAGGGATCTGCCACCAGGGACGAGCGGAGGTTCCTTCCCGTGGTCGCCCGCCGGATCGAGGGAGGCAGCCTGGCAGAGACCCTGCGGGACCGTTCCGTCACCGGGGAACCACTGGGGGACATCCTTTCGGACCTGGTGTTCTGCTTAAAGACCAATCTCCCCTCCGGCATGGTGGGCTAGAGGCCCCCGCCCGGGGAAGGGCGGCATTCCCATGACGACCGGGGACCTCCAGGCCCTCATCCCCCTTGCCGTCGTTGCCCTGGTCTTCCTCGCCATCGCCGTCAGGCAGGTGGGGAGATACACCCTCCGGATCTGGCAGATCATGCTGGCCGGGGCCATCGTGGTGCTCGTCACCGGTTCCATCTCGCCTTCCGCTGCCCTCGCGGCCGTGAACATGGACGTGATGCTTTTCCTCGTCGGGATGTTCGTGGTGGGAGAGGCTCTCCAGGCCAGCGGGTACCTCTCCCACCTGGCCCACCGGCTTTTCAGCCGGGCCGGGACCTCCGACCGGCTCCTGCTCCTCCTGATCCTCTCCTTCGGTCTCTTCTCGGCACTCCTCATGAACGACACGCTGGCCATCATCGGGACGCCGCTTGTCATCGCCGTGGCCCGGAGGAACGGGATCCCTTCCCGGATCCTCCTGCTCGCCCTGGCCTTTGCCGTGACCACGGGATCGGTCCTCTCGCCGATAGGCAATCCCCAGAACCTGCTGATCGCCGTCGAAGGGCCGGTGCCCAATCCCTTCGTCACCTTTCTCGTCACGCTGGGCATCCCCACCGTGGCGGGGCTCCTCCTCTGCTACCTGGTCCTGCGGTGGATGTACCCGGGCGAGTTCGGCCTCCGGGCCTGTTCCATTGACGAGGGACGGATCACCGACCCTGCCCTGGCCCGGCTCTCGCAGGTTTCCCTCGTCCTGATCCTGGTCCTCATCGGTCTCACGGTGGCCACCGTTACCCTGGGGGTCCCAACCGGCCTCTCCCTCACCTTCATCGCGCTCCTTGCCGCCGTCCCTCCGCTGCTGGGGAGCCCCCGCCGGTGGGAGCTGGTAAAGCACATCGACTGGCCGACCCTCGTCTTCTTCGTCGCCATGTTCGTCCTGATGGCATCGGTCTGGTCCACCGGCTTCTTCCAGGCGCTGATGGCGATGGCCGGGCCTGCCCTCGAGAGTACCGGTGTCATCCTGCTCCTCGGGATCATCATCCCCCAGTTCCTCTCCAACGTGCCGTTCGTGGCCCTGGTGCTGCCGCTCATCTCCCAGTCCGGGTCCGTGATTCCTCTCATGGCGCTGGCCGCCGGTTCCACCATTGCCGGTAACCTCACCATCCTGGGGGCTGCCTCCAACGTGATCATCATCCAGAATGCCGAACGGCAGGGGGAGACCCTGGGCTTCCGCGAGTTTGTCCGGGCCGGTGTCCCCCTGACCCTTCTTCAGGCTGTGCTGTACTGGGCGTTCCTCTCCCTCTTCTGACCCCTGCGGCGGAACCTGTGGTTTACGGGAATCAGGATGGGGCGGTATACCGATGAGGTGTACGATTACCGGGACGCTCCAGGGGGGGCTCCGCCACCCGCCGCGTGGGCGCCCCCCGGTTTATCCGGATCGCCGATCTTTGGTTTCCGGAAGAGGCGGGACTATCCTCTCGTCAGGGGGAGGGACCGGGAGGAGGCTGAGCCCCCTCCCGCACCATATCGGGGTAACCAGCTGCTGATGAAGAAGGAAGAGGGAGGACTACCCCTCCCCGGGGAGGACCGCTGCCAGCACGGCGAGTATGGGGCCCACCAGGAACCCGGACCAGACCACCAGTGCCAGGATGCCGGCCACAACCAGCGTCACCCGTTCCCGGGTGGTCCATGACACGGAAGAGGAGAGCGCGATGCGCATGCAGAGGATCCCGGGGATGGCAGCCAGCACGATGAAGATGCAGGTCACAAGAGCCGTAGCTTCAGGCCCGGTGGCTGCGAGAGCCCAGGACATCTGGACCAGGATACCGACGGCGCTCCCCAGCATCATGATGCCGGCCACCGCGGCGGCGATGCCTGCCGGCGAATGGAGCCGCCGGTAATGATCGCGGTACAGGAAGAGCAGGGCTCCCAGGATGAGCATGGCAAAGAACGGGCTCAGGAGGATGGGGAGCGGCTGGCCCTGGACGATGCGGGACTGCAGGACTGTAACCGGTACCATTACCCACTCCGCGGCTGAGAACTCCTCCAGGTACCCGATGGCAAGAACATAGGGAATCTCCCCGCCGGTTCCCACCACTGCCACCCGGTACTCACCGTCCGCCGTAACCACGGTATCCAGCTCTGCCACGGGGTAGGCGGCCCCCGGGGCAAAAGGCTCATAGGAGGGTTCGGCGGGACGGACTCCCCGGATGACCACCGCAGAAGACCCGGGAGGGATCTCCACGCCTTCCGGCGGTATCCCCTGGGAAGGGAGACCCGGGCCCGTGATCACGAGCACGGGTACAGGGCCTAGCGCATCCACTACCTGGAGGGAGACCACCAGCCGGTCCCCGCTGTGCATGGTGAAACGGTACATGTCCGGTTCACCCGTGCCATGGAGCATGCCGTAGAAGGCCCAGGACTTCAGCGGGTCGGTGACCGTCACGACATGGGAGTCCTCGCCGGGTACAACCGGGGCATGGGCTCCCCCCGGAGCAGCAAGGAAGAGGAGGAGAAGAGCAACGAGGAGGAGGATGACCGGGGCCCGGAAGGCCGGGGGCAGGTTCCCTCTGGCTGTCATGGTCCCGGCCCTACAGGTTCTGGAGCGCCACGATGTCGGTGACGCCTGTCAGCTTCCAGACAATGGATCGTTCCTCGCTCGCAATAGCCTCGATGGGGTCGGTGGGCATGTGGCCGAGGGCTGCCATGATGTTCTTGGAGAGTTTCTTCTTCCGGATCATCTCCACGAACTTCTTCCGGATGATCTTCTTCTCGATGGCATCCTCCACCTCCTCCAGGTGCCCCTGGAGGGTCACGAAGGTATAGCTGGAGAGATCGCCGGAGTACTTCTCCACCTCCACCGAGACATGGGGGTTCTGGCGGAAGAACCGGATCTTCTTCCCGTACCGGGTGGAGAGGAAGTACATGAAGTTGCCGTCGAAGACATAGAGGAACGGGGCGATGTACGGGTATTTGTCGCCGATGAACGCGATCCTGCTCACGTACCCTTGCGCGATGAGGGCATCGTACTCCTCCTTCTCCATCCGGGGGATCTTCACAATCTCCATGCTGTCCACCGGACGAAGGTATCCGGACCGGTTGATAAGCCTTTCTTAATGTCCCCGCGGATGGGCAGAGGATGATGTCTCACCGGGTCCCTGCGATGCGGCCTCCGGACGGGGATCTCCCCCGCATACCGGCCCCGGGATCTCCCGGATGCGGATCCCTCCCCCCGGGATTCTCTCCAGGAATCCTTCCCCCTCCAGCCCCCGGAGGATCCGGTCCAGGCGGTCAGGGTCACACCCCGCCGCCTCCCCCGCCTCAGGAAGGTCCAGGACCCCTTCCCTGGCGAGCGCCCGGACGAGACGGCCCCGGATCTGGCGGTCCGAGCCGTGGAATGGGGACTGGGGACGGTAGGAAGGGGACCTCCGGTTGGGATTCTCAGGAAGATTCCGCATGTCCGAACCCAGGTCCATCAGCCCCCAGTACCATTCCCGGGGACGTTTCCGGTCCACTGTGGCCGCAACCAGCGGCAGGATATCCCGGTCCGGGACCGGCCTCCTGCCCGGAAAGAAATGGTGGAGGAAGACACGCCGGATGTTCGTCTCGAGGAGGACCACCGGCCGGTTGAAGGCAAAGGCCAGGATCCCGCCGGCGGTGGAAGGCCCCACGCCCGGGAGGGCGAGAAGGGCGTCCCGGTCGTCCGGCACCCGTCCCCCGTGCTCTGCCACCAGCAGGGCTGCTGCCCGGTGCAGGGCCACGGCCCGCCGGTTATAGCCCAGGCCCTGCCATGCGGCGAGCACCTCGCGGAGAGGGGCACGGGCCAGCGTGGCGGTATCGGGGAAACGGGCGAGAAAGGGAGGAAACTTCTCTGCGACCCTGCCCACCTGCGTCTGCTGGAGCATGTACTCGGAGACCAGGATGGCGAAGGGATCCCGGGTCTCCCGCCAGGGGAACTTCCTGCCGCGTGAGCGGAAATGGTCCCATACTAGGTGACGGAACGCCCGGATCGCGGCGGCATCCGGTAATGGACGTGCCTCCCTCCGATTCTCAGGGGGATATCCCGCACGGCGTTTTCCTTTCACCTGCACCCGTTCACCTTACCAGAGAGGTGGAGCTGCCGCCAGTCATAAGACCGCTGGATATCCGGCTCCCCTCCCCCATCCGCGTTCACCGGAGGATTCCTGCGGGCATCCCGGCACCGTTGCAGGCCGGAAAAGTATTTCCGTTTTCCACGGCCCGGTACATTGAGAGCGGTGAGGGGAGACACGTCGTGCAGTTCGTGGTAACGGGCGGGGCAGGGTTCATCGGCTCCCACCTGGCCGGGGAACTCCTGCACCTGGGCAGCGTCACCGTGGTGGACGACTTCTCCACCGGGTCGCCGGACAACCTTGCCCACCTGCCCCCGAAGGATCTTCAGGTGCTCCGGGGCAGTATCACCGATATGCCCTTCCTGCGCAGGGCATTGGAGGGGGCGGACGCGGTCTTTCACCTGGCCGCCATCGCCTCGGTCCAGAAATCCCTGGCGGATCCGGCCCGGAACCACGAGGTCAACGCCACCGGGACCCTGAACGTCCTGATGGCGGCACGGGAGACGGGGGTGAGGAAGGTGATCTTTGCCTCGTCGGCTGCCGTGTACGGGGACGCGGCTGTCCACCCCGTGGACGAGTCCCTCTGCCCTGCCCCCCTCTCCCCCTACGCAGCCTCCAAAGTGACCGGCGAGCATCTCTGTGCGGTGTTCACGGCAAGGTACGGCCTGGAAACGACTTCCCTCCGGTACTTCAATGTCTACGGGCCCCGCCAGGACCCCTGTGCCGAGTACGCCGCGGTGGTCCCACGGTTCCTGGTACGCGCCCTCGCGGGCAGGCCTCCGGTCATGTACGGTGACGGCACCCAGACGCGGGACTTCGTGTACGTGGGGGACGTGGTCAGGGGCACGATCCTGGCCCTCCAGCGGGGCGCGGCCGGGGTCTATAACATCGGGAGCGGGGAGGCCACCCGTGTCAGCGACCTTGCCCGGCTGGCGGTGGCAGCCACGGGATCTCATGCCACGCCGGTCCACGGGGATCGCCGGCCCGGGGATATCCTCCACTCTGTGGCATCGATCTCCCGGGCAGGAAAGGTGCTGGGGTACCACCCCCGGTGGAACCTCCCGCAGGGCCTGGAAGACACGGCGGCATGGTTCCGCACCCATCCCCCGCCCGGCGTGATCGAGGGGCTTCACTCTCCCCATCATCCCACGTCTGATTGATCCCGGCTGGAGATCCAGGAGGAGGGGGCTCTGCCCTCTCCCGGTCCCTCCCCGGATAAGGATAGCCTGATCTGCCGGTTGAACGTAGGGCAGGATCTCCGTCTCCCTGGAAACCGCCGGGGGCGCCCACGCGGCGCCCGGGCGGCGCCTCCCTGGAGCGTCCCCGCAGGAACCTGCACAGGGAGTTCACCGAAGAGCGGGGATATAAGAAAACCGCAGCCGGGGCGGCGGAGAGGGCAGGAACTCTCCCGGCACCTCTCCGGTTCCCGTACACGAAAGGGTCATCTTTCCACATTCTCCCTGCAGGTTCCCCGTACCGACGGAGGGGAGCGGTGCGTTTAATAGGAGCGTCCGCATACGCTTT